>CACXHC010000323.1 GCA_902767285.1 uncultured Ruminococcus sp. | reverse complement strand
CGATGAGGCAGAACCGGCTGACGACACACTGCCGCCGATCGGTTCAAGAGAACGGGCAGACCTCTCTCAGCTTCGCATACCGATGGGAGAAGATCCTACACCTGTTTCCTCTCCCTTCGGTGATCTGGAATCCGCCCCCGCCTATGAGGGTGTTCACGGCACAACGAATCTGCCGGAGATCGGCCACCGTGACAAGGTCGCCTTCAACGGCGGTCAGCCGGTCGCCGTTACCATGGGTGCGCCGGTGTTCCCCGCCGAATCACCGCAGAATAACGGATATAATCCCTACACGATTCCTATGCCGGGCAACGGCACGAACGGATATAATGGTCCCGCGTCAAGGAATATTCCGAGCAGATACAATCATCCCGCCGCAAGAAATGCCGCATACGGATATAACGTGCCTGTTCCTCAGCAGGGAGTACCAACACAAAACATACCCGCACGAAACACACCCGTTTCGCAGGAATCTCCCACCGGAAACATACCCGCTTTGCAGGAATCTCCCGCCGGAAACACACCTGCTTTGCAGGAATCTCCCGCCGGAAACACACCTGTTCCGCAGAGCGATCCTGCTGTAAATAATCCCGCATACGGATACAACAACCCTGCCGCACAAAATCCCGCATACGGATACAACAACCCTGCCGCACAAAATCCCGCATACGGCTATAATAACCCCGCCGTGAACGGAACAGGGGAAAGAAAGCGCCGTACTGCACCGGAGCCGACTGCCAATTCGGTCAATGACCCGAACTTCTCCCCCTATGCGGCCATCACCGCAACAGACAGCCATACGGAAGCCGTACAGATGGCACTTGCTTCCCAGAGGGATAAACGAACGGCTGCGATGGTCATCGGTGTACTGATAGGACTGATATTGATATTAGTCATCATATTCACCTCTTTTCTGCTCTCCGATCATGGCGTATTCGACAACCCTACCAAAGCGTCCGAAACTTCTATGGATATGTCCTCCGTTTCTGCGGAGGACGTTGTACTTAATAATATGGTAAACAGCGGTATTGCCGCCTGTGACGATGAAGGAAACAGCTATTACCAGAACAGCAGCGGTATTCTCTGGAAGCGTGATGCTTCCGGCTCGATCACAAAGCTTTATAATGCCAACGAAAGCGACTATTTTATCCATGATATCTGCTTTTATGACGGCAGGCTCTATTTTCTCTCCAAATTCGGCACTTCCTACCGGCTCTGCTCTGTCAGTCCGGACGGAACGAACATGAAATCCATTCCCACCGCAGAATCGCCCGATTCGATTGTGTTTTCCGGCGATACCCTCTATTATGTGAGTACGGTCTATTCCGAAAAAGAGAACGATGACAGCTTTGTCTGCAAGATACACAAATGCTCCATCACCGGCGATGACGATGAGGAGCTTCTTACCTACAAGAACGAATATATCCGCAACCTTTTTATGACAAAGGACAAGCTGTATTTCCTGCATTTCCGGTCGGATTCCTCCAACGGCGAAGCTGCCGTTCTGAATCCCGATGACGGCTCGGTTGTTGACCAGATCATCGCGACCGATAACAATGCCGTTCTCAAATGCTATTATATGACCTGCTCCGGCGGCAGGATCTATATTGTGAGTACAGTCGGCGGAAAATACAATATCTACTCCATGACCACCGGATTTACAGATGTAAAACGGGTGGGCAAGGCAACGAATGTGGTCGATATGATCGTATACGGCAACTATATCTATTATACCAACTCCAAGACGTACAAAACGCGTTCCACTTTGTATGTCAACAATTACACAAGAAATTCCTCCGGACAATCGACTTACAGCCATCCCCTGCGCCGCATGAAGATCGACGGAACAGAAGATGTGCTGGTGGTCGGCGATACCGTATGCTACTATGCGATTGCCGGCGATAAGCTGTATTACGTCAACGGAGGTTACCAGTTCTATAAAGCCGACCTGAACGGCACGAACACGGAATATGTAATATGACCCCGCAGAACCTCTTTGTGAGGTGACAAAATTTTGCAGTTTACACTCAGTATGAAGAAAGAAGGAAAACAACGATGACAGTAGTTGACATCAGAAATATTTTTTCAAACAGACGGATCAGCCTTGTCAATGTCGGCGCATCTCACATTTACTACGCCGAGGAAAAAAACGACGAGGGCAGCAGCCTGTTCCTGCTCGAATACAACCGTTCCACGCGCAAGGAGCGGCTTGTCACCAATTATACGCTCGATGACCCCACCTTTGTGGAGCATATTTTCGCTCTCAAAGAAAGCATCGTGATCATTCTGGAAAACGGCACCAACAGTATGTGGCTCATAGAGGTCGATAAGAAGTCGGGCACAGAACTGAACCGCCGCAAGGTGGTATGTACGGGCATTTTCAAGGAATGCATGGTACTGGACAACACCCACCTGCTCATTTATATGTCGCCCGATCAGGCGAACGCGGAGATCTTCAAGAAATACCGTGAAACCATGGGCTGTGAATGTCTGTGCTATATTTACAATCTGAAAACCAATGTCAAAACGATCGTCCGCGCACCGCTGATCGCCAAAGCAGGCTGTGACGGCATCAAGACCATGGATATTCACGGCGACCCCTGCGCGGTCATACTCGACCCGTTCTCCGATGAAGCCGTCAAGGAGAGCTATTTCCGCGAGCAGAGATGGATCAACGCGGATATCCGCGACAATATCTGGATATGCCGCACGGAGGATCTGGAAAAGGAGCTGGAAAGCGGCAGCACAACGATCACAAAGCGCTGTATTGCCAGTGCCGATATCAAGGCGATGGTACGCTATATGGGCATGGATGACCAGAAGGTCTACTTCCGTGCGAAAGAGTTCCGCTCCGGCATGGAAAAAATTTG
>CACXHC010000322.1 GCA_902767285.1 uncultured Ruminococcus sp. | reverse complement strand
CCACCGCCAGTCGTGATTTTGCAAGTTTTTATTTTACCTGTTCCTGAGTCGCCATTTACAAGACCCGCACCCGCACTCAATGTAATAGTGACTATGGTTCCAGTTGTACCTGATATAACAGACTCACTTGAATTGTATGAGAGAACTTGATAGCCTCCATCCTTTGAACTCATTTGAGTAGTATAATCATTTGGAATTCTACTACTTGCCACGACATTGGAGGCTGTAACACCTTCCGGAAGAGAGAGCAAGAACTGAAAACCATAACAATTGTTTTCGTAATCAGGATTGTTTAATCCAATTTCCAGTGTCGCACTTCCCCCTTGGGGAATCTCGATGCCATTCACAACAAATGTGTTGTCATTGGCCAATGCATTACTTAGCCCTAAGAGCATAGTAACAGCAAACATAATTAATCTGTTTTGTTTCATTTTTATATGTGTTATTGTGGTTCTATCTGAGTATCCATTATTCTCCTCGCTGAGGACACATTTCCATGTAAGATGCGATTTGCGATAGTTCTGATGTCAGCAACATCAATATCTCCATCTCCATTGGCATCTGCGGCTTGTTCATCAAATGCATTGTTATGCTTTCCTAAGATGTAATTTGCGATACACCTTATATCGGCAACATCAATATCTCCATCTTTATTGGCATCACCTAATTCCGCACTAACCAAAGTGAGCGTTGATTGAGTATTGTTTGGTTTGATTTTTGTTCCGTCTTCTTTAGTAAGAACAATATCTGATATTTCCAACGAGTAATCACCCTGACTTAATTCATTGGAGATGGATAGGCTAATGGTCATAATATTACCACTGTTACCAGTCACAGAAGTGTCCAATCCATATATCAATACTTTGTAGCACCCTTCTGATTCCTTGTATGACAGGTTGCAGGTAAGGCCTGACAGACGATTGGAATAAGAAACCTTGAAATTGTCATTAACTGAATTAACATCAATGCCCTCAGGTAAATTCAGATTGAACTGAATGTCACCAATACAATCTTCGTTTTCCAGACTTATCGGCAAGTTCGTGACACCACCAGCGATACCTGTAATATCAGCCATTTCCAATCTATTTGCTTCCGTTTCCTCGGGCGAATAATGGAACTGGTCAACCTCGAAGACTATGTTGTCGAAGTAATAAGTAGTGGCAGTCTCAATGTTAGAAAGAGTAAAGGCAATAGTACGCATGAGATGGTCTGCAGGGCTCTGTCCTTCAGTTATTTTTCCTACTCTCTCATAATGCTGCCATTCTGCGGCAAACTGCGTATCATCAAACCCATTAATATGATCACTGGGTTCTGCCTGAGTCGCCATACTTACACTTGCTTCCTGGCTGGCTTTATAATCGAAAGATAGGCGATACTTCGTTCCTGCAGACAGGGTCTGTGGCAAACGAAGGAAGAACTGCGTATCCCATGCTACAGAAGGATTGTCGATGGAAGTGATCACGATACCATGCGAATCGTCTTTACCTGCGCCATCGACGATTGTTGCAGGCAAGACGGTCTCATCTTCTGTATAATTCACTCTAGAATAGAAGCAGCTCACATCAGTACCTTCGAGGTCACCGTTTTTGACAATGTTGATCATCTCCACATTCTCAAAAATCAGGTCTTGAAGCGAATAGATGGCAATCAACATTTCGGTATAGGTAGAGTTCTCATCGTCTATCAGAGCCTGTGCATCATCAGTGTTAAGCTGCAAAAGGTTTGCTTTGGTGATGAGTTCCTGAAGCCGGGCGACTTGTGCCTCGGTATGCAAGCCTTCAGGCACTAACTGCCAGGTGATGTTCATACCATCCTCATCGAGTATGTTGCCAGCCACATTATTTGACGAAGGATTGTTACCCAAGTATGTACCGGGCATAGCCTCCTGACCGTAGGTGGGATGAGTGGTCAGCGACTGGATATAGATATGTCCTTCACCAGCATCGGTAAATGTCCAGCTTGGGCATCCGGATGGTGCCCAATCCTTACTGTAGTCGATATACACTCCTTCCTCTCCCGTTCTGTAAAGCAACTGTTGGTTCTGACTGCCACAGGGGAAATAGATGGTATAGCTGCCGTCTGTCTGTTTGTGTAGTTTTACAGGTAATCCCTCGTCTGCTAATACGGCTCTCCATTCATCATTCGCATTCAGGTACTTGCCCGTCTCTACGCTCTTTAAGAGATAGAAATTCGCCATGCAATAGTCAAGATAGGCACCGCCACCCGTGTCATCAAGATAGATGGCCATCGTGTTTGTACCTTCTACAAATGCTGAGGCAGGAATGTGATGGCATTGATATCTGCCGTTATAGCCTGCATCAACTACTTGCGTGCCGTTTATCCACACCTTGACGTTGTCATCATGACGGGAACAGAAATAATACCCTTGTTCGTTCACTTCATCAAGGTTGAAGGTGCGTCGCAAATAGTAGCAGCTGTTTTCCTTT
>CACXHC010000321.1 GCA_902767285.1 uncultured Ruminococcus sp. | reverse complement strand
GGCTTGTCACCTCGTTCAATAATAGCCTGCTCGAGTCCTTTTCTTATGCCGCCTATTCCGGCGAACAAATCGATAAACCTGATATCCATTTCCGCTTGATTACGGGTGCAAATATACGAAAAAACTCCATACGTCAGCCGTATGGAGTTCGGATTTTTTAATTGATTAAGTCATCGCCTTTTCCGCGAAAACGCGATACGGCTGGCTTTTGGAGCCTTATATCAAGAATTCGGGACTATCGTGAGGTTGTTGATGGTCCAGCCGTCCTGAACGGCCGCGTCATAGGCCGCCTGCAGCGAGCCTTGGGCGTCGTCCGTGAACGTCAGGCCGCCTGAATAGAAGCTTATCTCGCGCGGCATCTGAGAGGAAATCGGCGGGAAAGTCGCGCCCACGGCCTTCGTCAGGATATCGAGCACCGAAGCGAAAGTAAGGTTAGGCTGCCAAAGCAGGTAAATCGGCGAGCATACGTTGTAAAGGTTCACGTTTTCGATATAGTCCGCCGTCGATACTACGTTCACCTGGTGCTGGGGATACATAAACGGGAAGCTTCCGGCGAGAGCGTTAGTAGTCACGTTCTTCAGGTTCGGGCAATTCTGGAAAGCATCATAGAAATTCTCGCCGTCTATATTCTGCTCGAATACATCCGTCAATACAAGCGTGGTCAAATCCTGGCATTCGTCGCACACGCCTATGAAATTGTAACTACCGCTTATGAGCCTTACTCCGAGCCAAAGCTCCGTTATACGGGTGCCTTTCAGGAAAGCGTCGAAATTATAGTCGCCCTCGATCCAGCGCAATTGCCTCATGAACCAAGGCGCCTCGCTTAAGACGGAGTATTGGAAAGTGTGCGAAAACGCATTGCTGGCGTGTACATTAAGCGGCGAAGACGGGAAATTCACGACCAAAGGCCTTCCTGTCCCTTGAAACGTATACCAGAAAGCGCTGCTGCCCAAATTACCCTCAAGCTCCGTATAGAAATTAACGTTCAAAGAGGCGTCGGTGTAATACGGCTGAATACCGGAAAAAGTCTCTTGAAAATCAAAGTCATGATAAGAATTTACCGATATGTCGACATTCATAAGGTTATTACAACCCAAAAAAGTTTGCGATAGTCTTGCTCCGCCGTAACCGCCTAAGGATATGCTGGCGTCGGTAAGGCTGTTGCATTCAACGAAAGCTTGCGTTAATCCTGCTTCACCGGCGTTAACTGAAATATCCGCACGTGTAATACTTGTATTTGTAAAAGCATTGGCAAGGCCTCTTTCAGCGACGGTGTCAGACCCGAGTTGGGGCAAAGTCGTTATAGGTGCGCCGCTCAGTATTCCCGAGGCGCCGTTATTATAAGTGGCAAGGCCGTCGAGCGAATAGCATGAGACGTCCGTGATGGTGCCTTTGCGTGCCTCGATTATCCAGTTGAATACGCTTTGCACGTTGACGTGTATTTCGGCGCCGCTCAATGCATCCGCGCCTTGCGGAATCAATGTGTAAAGTCCGTTCTGACTCACGTCGAGTATGGCTTGCTCGGTGGAGTAAGGCCAAATGACCACGCTCGAAAGACCGAAATTGCCTTCGTCCGGCGTTATCGTCTGAATCAACGATGAAGAATTTGCTGTTTTCGCCTGAAGCGTGCCGCCTTGGAACGTGCCTTCGACACCGAGTATCTCTACGCCTTCACGGATATTGCCCGGCTGTATGTCCGAATCTATCGAGGCGTTCACCGGGTTAACGGCCACACTCGAGAAAGCCGACGCGTTTTCCGGCAATATCGCTTGGGGCATCGTGCTGGGGTCGACGGTAAGGCTTTCGACCGTGTACGGGTTTACCGTAACGCTCGAAAAGCCGTCGCCCGACGGCATTATGCTTTGGGCGACGGTTGAAGAATCGACCTCAAGCGGTACAAGACTCGCGTCGAGCGGACCCACGTTCGGTCCCAATCCCACCGGGATATTAAGGCTTGAATCGTTTTTGGTGTATATTATCATGATAAATCGCTTATGTTTTTGTTAAGGTTGAACTATCGTGAGATTGTTTATGGTCCATCCGGCCGCGACCGCAGCGTCATAGGCGGTTTGGATAGAACCCTGAGCGTCATCTGTCACGGTGAGGCCGCTTGAGTAGAAGTTCACGCTCTTGCCTGAAACCGTGAGATCGAGATGTGTCAAAACGTTAAGCACGGAAGCCGCCGTAAGGTTAGGC
>CACXHC010000320.1 GCA_902767285.1 uncultured Ruminococcus sp. | reverse complement strand
ATTGTCACGCTTTCAAGCGATGTACAATTTTGAAAAGCATTTTCGGATATTTCTTTTACGGAATCGGGAATAACGATGCTCTTAAGGAGATCAACTCCACCACCGAAACTTCCATCTCCGAATGACCACGGTCCAATTACCGTTATGTTATCGGGTATAGTTACATTTGCGTCGGTATCACCATAATTATATTTTAAAAGTACCGTTCCTGCGATTACGAAATCGTTGGAATTTTCTTCGAGCCACGGCGTTTCATTAAAAGCACTGTAACCGATTGACGTAATCGAATTTCCGCCGTTAACCTCTGTAAGCTCGTTGTTGCCGTAAAAAGCCTGACTGCCTATGGTTTTGACAGAATCAGGAAGAGTTATGCTCTCAATAGAACACATAGCAAAAGCGGAATCGCCTATTGTTTCTACCGAGTTTCCGAAAGTCACCTCTCTGAGATTGTGACATTCGTTAAAAGCATCCTTGCCTATTGCAGTAACTGAATTGCCTATTGCTGCTTTTCTCATTTGGTCACAATGATAGAAAGCATTTTCGCCTATCTCAGTTACGGAGTCGGGAATATTTATGCTTGTGAGAGATCTGCATTCGTAGAATGCACTGTCACCGATTGTCGTTACAGAGTCGGGGATAGTTACCTCAGTAAGCGTTTTATTGCCATAAAAAGCACCTTTGCCGATTTTTGTTATTGTATTGGGGATAGTCAGTTTATCCTCCTTGCCAAGCCAAAGAATAATCTCCGTTTTATCCTTGTTATACAGAGCGGGAGATTCAAATGAAAAATTCTCGTTATTCTCATCAACATTTATGCTTTCGAGCGAATCCATACCCGAAAAAGCACCGGATTTGATTTCTTTCAAAGAAGCTGGAATAAATATACTTTTGACTGCACTACAATCTGCAAAAGCACATGAGCCGATTGTTGTTATCGAATCGGGCAAATTTACGCTCGTAAGTGCAGTACAGCCCGCAAAAGCACAATAATCGATCTCTCTCAATTCTTTAGGAAAGTTTATATCTGTAAGTGATTTACAGCCGGCAAATGTCATAAGCTTAATCAGTACAAGCGAATCAGGCAGAGTTACGCTTTTGAGAGATTCGCACCCACTAAAAGCTGATTCACTTATTGACTTAACAGAATCAGGAATAACGATACTTGTAAGCCCCGAGCCTCCAAATGCCGTATAACCTATTTCTGTTAAAGTTTCGGGCAAAGTGATTTCCGTAAGCGATGTGCATTTCTGGAAAGTGCCGTAATTAAGTGTATTCAATGTTTTCGGAAGTGTTACGCTTTTAAGTGCCGTACAGCCGGAAAATACCGAACCGCTGATTTTGGTCACGGAATCAGGAAGAGTAATACTCTCAAGTGCCGCACAGTTGCGGAAAGCCTCCTCGCCAACAGATGTTACCGAATTGGGAATATCTATACTTTTGAGTGAGCCACAATCTTTGAATGTATAACCTTGAATAGTTGTTATCGATTCCGGAAGATTTATACTTTTAAGTGCAGTACACTTTCCAAAAGCGTTCCAACCTATCTCGGTCACGGAATCGGGAATATCAACATTTTCGAGAGTTTCGCACTGGGAGAAGGCATCTTCTCCTATCGAACTTACTTTTTTGCCGTCTATCTCACCGGGAACAATAAGATCTTTAACGTTGCCGATATATTTGGTAATACTTATTGTTCCGTCCTCCAAAATTTCATATTCAAATTTGCTTTCGGGAACAACTTCGGTTGATGTGTCTGTGTCGCTGTCCGTATCAGAATTTGTGTCGGAGGCTATGTCGCTCTCCGTATCGCTGTCAGAAACAGGAGATTCACCCAGCGACTCGAATGGTATACCATTGTCATCTGCATACGTTTCCGCATAAGAACCGCTGTTGCCATATATAGTAAGCGACTCGCAGCCCTTAAAAGCATCGTAACCGATACTTGTTACAGAATCGGGGATTGTTACGCTTACAAGAGACGTGCAATAATCAAAAGCAGAGCTTCCAATACTCGTTACCGAATCGGGTATGGTTACACTTGCAAGCGATGTGCAGTCGTTAAAAGTAGCGTTGCTGATACTCGTCACAGAATTTGGAATAGTTATACTTTCAAGAGAAGAACAGCCTTCAAAAGCAGCACTTCCGATACTCGTCACCGAATCGGGAATAGTTACGCTTGTAAGCGATGTACAGCTATCAAAAGCATAGTCATCAATACTCGTTACCGAATCAGGTATAGTTACGCTTGCAAGCGATTCGCAACCGTAAAAAGCAGATCTTCCGATACTTGTAACCGAATCGGGTATAGTTACGTTTTCAAGCGATGTGCATTCTCTAAAAGTTTCTTCGCCGATACTCGTTACTGAATTTGGAATAGTCACACTTTCAAGCGAAGAGCATTCTTCAAAAGCAGAGTCGCCGATACTCGTCACCGAATCAGGGATAGTTACGCTTGTTTCTTTTCCTTTATACTTTATCAGGATATTATTTCCTACTATTACAAAATCATTCGGATAATTTTCCAGCCAAGGAGTACCGTTAAAAGCACCGCCTCCGATACCCGTAACAGAATCAGGGATCGTTATGTCTGTGAGTGAGGTACAATAATTAAAAGCTATGGATTGTATATACGTCACTGAATTTGGAATCGTCAGACTCGTAATTGTATTGCTAACGGTATATTCATTACCAAGAGTGTAAATTGTTTTTACTGGCTTCCCATCGATTTCAGAAGGAATAACAATATCCCCACCGGATCCAGTGTAGCCTGTTATCATCACATAAGCATCTTCCGGATTAGTTACTAAGCCATACACGTACTCAAAATCACCATAAGTATAATCTCCGCCGATACCGGTGCTTGGCTCCACGCTTACCGCCGCTCCGGACGGCTCTTCCACACTTTCCGCACCTACGGTCAGCGTAAATCCGCTCATGAGCATTGCTCCGGCTGTCATAAGTGCCGTGAATGCATGTAAATTGCTTTTCATAAAAAAGACTCCTTTTTTTATTGTTTGGTGAAAGCAGTATACTTTCTCATTAAATTATATAGTTCTCATTGGATATTGTCAAGTTATTTTGTGATTATATATATCGAATTTTGCTTATTGAAGCCATATTATTCTTTTACAGCGTAATTTCTGGGTGCTGTGAAAAATTGGCTTTTTTGGGGGCTGTGAAAAATTGGCTTTCTTGGGAAAACCTTTTTTGAAAAAAAGGTTTTCCCAAACCCTTTCCAAAAAACTTTTTTTATGGT
>CACXHC010000319.1 GCA_902767285.1 uncultured Ruminococcus sp. | reverse complement strand
CCGGCAGGAAAAGCCCAAGACCACCTATGAGGAGAATCTCACAAAGCTCGGCGTTGCCGATCTCGACGACCCCAGTTCGATTTTGCTCTACCCGGTGGATTTTGATTCCAAGGAATCCATTGAAGCGGTGATCAAAGATTACAATCAGGGCAAGGACGACGAGGAACAGATTCGCTATACCGATCTGGTGGGCATTCTGATGTCCTCCGTCTCCACCATCATCAATATGATTTCCTATGTGCTGATCGCGTTTGTATCCATTTCGCTGGTGGTTTCCTCCATCATGATCGGCATTATCACCTATATCTCGGTGCTGGAGCGCACCAAGGAAATCGGCATTCTGCGTTCCATCGGCGCATCCAAGAAGGATATCTCGCGGGTGTTCAACGCGGAAACGCTCATTATCGGGTTTATTTCGGGGGCATTGGGTATCGGTCTGACGCTGCTGCTCAACCTGCCGGTCAACGCGGTGATTGAAGCGATTTCCGGGATTGCCAATGTATCGCGGCTGCCGGTGGTCGGCGGCGTGGTGCTGGTGATCATCAGCATGGCGCTGACGCTGATCGCGGGACTGATTCCTTCCGGCATGGCTGCCGACAAGGATCCCGTAGTGGCACTGCGGACGGAATAATTTCTGATTTTTTACAAGGACTGCGCGACGTGCGGACCGGTTTGCTGCCGGGTGCGTACACTCATAATAACCTCACAATCTCATAGCAGACAATACGGCGAGCCGCCTGTCACCGGAATCGGTTTGGGGTGGTCTCGCCGTATTGTCATGTCAGGGGTTTGAAAGAAAGGAAAAATGTCAACCAAATCACAAAATACAGGTTGACAATTCAGAAACGATGGATTATAATAGCGTTCACAGCAATCCATATGAAAAACAAAACGGAGGAAACATACTATGGACGAAAACAATACGACGACAGCCGGACGGAATGCGGTTTTAAGAATATCGACGGCGGATACGGTGACAGTGGCGCTGTCGGCGGCGCTGATCGCGGTCTGCGCGTGGATATCCGTGCCCATGGCGGTGCCGTTTACGCTCCAGACCTTCGCGGTATTCACGGTCGCGGGTTTATTTGGGATGAAGCGGGGGACATTGGCGATGACCGTTTATCTGCTGCTTGCCGCGATGGGCGTACCGGTGCTGTCGGGCATGACCGGCGGACCGGACAAATTGGTGGGACCCACAGGTGGCTATCTGCTGGGATTTGTCTTGATTGCGCTGATGGTGGGCTTTGCGTCGGACCGATGGAAACGCAAAGTCCTGCCGCTGGCGTTGGCAATGGCGGCAGGACTGCTGGTGTGCTATGCGTTCGGCACAGTGTGGTTCATGCTGGTGTATGCGCGTACAAACGGCGCGGTGGGACTGGGTACCGTGCTGGGCTGGTGCGTGATACCTTTTATCCTTCCCGACTGCGCCAAAATCGCCTGTGCGCTGATCGTGTGTCATCGGTTGGGAAGGTATGTCGGATTCTGATCTTTTCCTGAGATGTAGATGCTCGTTGGCAACCCCGTTGCTTGTTTGCCGGGCAAGCGGATATCCAACTCCGGCACAGGGGTGCGGCTGGATAAAGGTGGCGGCAGGGGACGTTCCGGAGTGGTTGAAAGGAAGAAGGGGATGACTCGCGTCTGGGCTTTTGCCTTGATGCTCGCGTCCGGGGCGAATACGGCTTCCGCCGCCCGCGTGCCTGCCGCGATGGGTCCTGTCACGGAAATCCCGCTGCCTCTTGATTTGCGCGTGCTTCGCCGCGCGGATGGAAAAATGACGGAAAGGTTTGGTTTCAGTGTATCAGTGTAAAGGGCTTATGCTTCGATGATATCCCGCCATTGCGATTCGGTAAGCCCTTGGGGGGATGTGAGCGAACAGGCATAGCCGTCCCGCACATAGTTGACCTTATAGATCAGGCTGCCGTCTCCGCTGAGAGTCAGGGTAAGGTCGCCGACGGTCGTGTCGTAGACCGATGGGTATTCGTTGTAATCGCCGGAATTGTCCCCGGTTCCTTTGGAAACGCGGTAAAAGACGGATTGTTTCTCGCCGTCGCTGTAAGTGATTTCCGCCATGCCGTCCGGATATTTCTGATAGACGGTATCGGTGGGGGTAACCGGCAGATGGGAGAGATCGGTCACGGGAAAGCCCACGGCTTGGGAGAGTTCTGCCGCACTGTCATATGTCACGCTGCCCCACGGCGTATAGACGGTGTCATCGGGTGGGGGGGCGACCGTCGGACGGTTGAGCCGTGTGACAAGGAAGGCGCCGGCTATGACCAGCAGCAGACACGCTGCTGCTGCCGCATAGGAACGATAGCGTCCGGTGATACGCGGAAGAGTGGGACGGTGTACGGTGCCGGGCAAGCCGAGGTTGTCCATGATTCGTATCCGCATTCCGGGTGTGACCGTAACCCGCTCCATGATAGCATTGTATTTTTCACTCAAAAATCATATCCCTCCTTTAACATCAGCTTGAGTGCTTCGCGCCCCCGCCGCAGATCAGAGCGCACGGTAGATTCATTGCGCCCAAGCAGTCCGGCAATCTGCGCGGTGGTATAGCCCTCCTGATAGAAGAGATGAATGACTTCCCGCTGGGTGGGTTTCAACGCCTTGACCGCGTCCCAGACGAAGGACAGATCTTCCTGTTCCTCGGCGATGAGCTGTTCGCTGAGTTCGTCGGTCTGACGGTAACGGTTGTAATCAAGGCGGTTCTTGCTGAGATTGGCAGCCACGCGCAGCAACCAGACTTTGGCGTGCCTGTCGTTGATAAAACGGGGCGCGTCGGTCATGTACTTCATCAATGTGTCCTGCAAAATTTCCTCGCTTTCGTCCATCGTGTGAAGATAGGAATAGGCGAGGCGCAGAATGGCGTTGCCGAACGCGTCGAAGTAATAGGCGGCTTTCTCACGGACAAGCGCGGTATTTTCCTCTTTTGGGTAAGTGGGGGAGGATATGGCATACAGCCACGCCAGCAGCGGCAAACATTCCCGCCGGAGCAGATACAGGGGCATGATATCAAAAACGGCACTTGTCATGCGTTTCTCCTTACTTGACCGCGGCGACCAATGCTTTCATTTCCTCCACCGTGACGCCGGGCGTGGTGACGGAATAGGCATATTTGTCATCAGACCAGATGGCAACCATGACGTTGCCGTCATTGCCCTT
>CACXHC010000318.1 GCA_902767285.1 uncultured Ruminococcus sp. | reverse complement strand
TTCGATGATTTGGCGAAGGAAGACCCCGATAATCCCGTAAAGGTGGACGGCGCAATCATCCGCCCGACCACTCTTTCCTCCGACAATCCGCTCAACTACCCCTGCACCGAGTCTTCGGCGCTCTTCAACGACGTCGCGGCGTGGATCGAGTTCGGCACGCCGGTCGACGACTTCGACGCGGACGAACCGATGAACTCGACCCGGACGTATCCGTGCGAGCTCCACCTCCGGGCCCGCGCCATCTGCCAGAACCGGAACACGTCCGCCTCCGGACACTCGGCCGAGCTGACGGTCTCGTTCCAGGCCCTCGAGGGCACGCCCTCCCCCGGCACCTGTTCCGGCGGTTCGGCCACCGACATCCGAGAAGACTACCTCGAACTGGAAGGGGACGGCGGCCGGACGGGCGGCGACAAGACCATCGACTGGAGCGACTTCTTCAACAAATTCGGCGGGCGTCCCAAGTCCGTTTCGGACGGCGGCACCTTCCACGACAACCGTTCCGCACCGGGCCTCATCGACATCGAGGAGAGCTGGTCGTTCTCCGTCGTGTGCAAGGCCAAGAGCTACTCGGACCCCGCCCCCACCGGGCGCGGCGACGACGAAGAAGAAGGCGGCGTCCAATACTATCCGCCCACGAAGGCGGAATACGACGAATACGAGGGCGACGTCTTCATTCCGATCAAGGTCAAGGCCCTGGTCACGGACGACAGCGGCAACGTCCAGCAGGTCCCCGCGCCGGCGCTCGAAAGCGCGAATTCCGGCGCGTACTGGATCTGCATCAATCCCGGCGTGTACCACGGACCGGATTCCGAATTCAACGCCGGCAACGTCGACGGTTCGAAAGGCGACCTTGCCCGCGGCTGGGCCATCTGCGCGGTCCCGACGTTCGCGTTCGACACCACGAGCCTCATCTCGCCCGACAGCAACGAGATGAACTTCTGGATCAACGATTCGGCGGCGATGGCGAGCGGCGGCGGCGTCGGCCGACAAGGCGGCGGAAACCAGAAGTTCGTCGACCTCTACGAAGAATTCTTCGCATCCTCCGGCGCGGCCGAGAACGTCGAGGCGGCCCAGGTCGGTCCCCGCGGACAGACCGTCTGGAACTTCCTCCAGATCAACTGGCTCTTCGACTCCCGTAACGACCCCGAATACGAGCGCATCACGGAATGGCTGGACTACGGCGGGCACGTCCCGGACATGATGCACCGGTGCTCCTGCCTGCCGAACGGCCAGGTGGACACCCCGACCGACAACAAGCCGTTCATCGAGCTGGACAACAGCGACGTGAGCGCCAAGCGCCTCGCCCTGGAGCTCTTCACCCGGTTCCCCGACGGCGGCTGGCCGACCGCCGGCTCGCTCGGGTCCGTGATGTGCGGCCCCTACGAGACGCTGTCCCTGTTCAAGACGTGGCGCTACGGCAGCAACACGGCCGATTTCCACCCCGTGGTCGACTACTTCACCACCGCGGACGACCGCTATCCCTCCCGGAAGGAGGTCGCGGCCAAAACCGGCGCGGACGGAGAAGTGGACTGGGAGGCCCTGTCCGGGGAAGGCACCTCCGGCGATCCCTACAAGGACCTCTATTCCGCCGTCCACAACGGACGCGCGAACCTCAACGCCCCGCTGCTCGTCGCAACGTCAAAGATCGCGAACAACAAGGGCGTCCGCGGGGCGCCCAACGGGTTCCTCAACCCCTATCCGATCGCGGCCGTCCTCAACGGGGCCCCCTATCCGGCTTCGAGCCAGGACGGCTCCATGACGACCAAGCAGGTCTCGGAGGACACGGCCCTGCAGCTTGCGACCGATTTCTGCTACACGGTCGAGGAGTCGGACCTGGCCGAGATGAAGGCCACGTCCTCCGTCTTCGGCTTCACCCGGAATGTCGTCCGCAACATTTCCGCGTTCGGACAGGCCGTCGGGAACGAGAACAAGTTCCTGGAGCATTTCGTCAACATGGCCAAGCCCAAGTGCGACTCCGAACGCGAAGGCATTCTCAACGGCGTGATCGACGGCTTCACGACGCGCGGGCAGACCTTCCTCGTCGTCATCCGGGCGGACGCCTACTCGCCCAAGTTCGGCGAGAACGACTCCGTGCAGGACGGCACCACGCTCGCCACGACCCACGC
>CACXHC010000317.1 GCA_902767285.1 uncultured Ruminococcus sp. | reverse complement strand
TCTGTAAGCGTCAGGCTTCACCTCCCGAAAAACCTAACGTGCGGGATGAATTGCGATGCCATAAAATTTTATATGAACAGGAGTGTTATAATGAACACAGCGGTTATTTTTTTTGTTGGCTCCGGTACTCGTATGAATTCCAAGGACAAGCCCAAGCAGTTTTTGTTGGTTCATGGCAAGCCGATTATCGTTCACACCATTGAGGTATTCCAGAATCATCCCGATATCGACGCTATTGTGGTGGTTTGTATCCAGGACTGGATCGACTATATGGCAGAGCTGCAGTTTCGGTATCGCCTGGATAAGATCAGAAAAATCGTTCCCGGCGGCGAAACAGGCCAGCTTTCTATTTTTAACGGACTGGAAGCGGCTGAGGAAATCCGGGAGAGCGAAGAGGATATTGTCCTCATTCATGACGGTGTGCGTCCTTTGATTACGCCGGAGGAACTGACACTGAATATTGAATCCGTCAAAAAGCATGGCTCTGCGATTACCTGTGTCAAAACCAAGGAAACCTTTGTGCTTGTCAACGATGATGACAAGGTAGAGCGGGTTCCTGACCGTGCTCATTCCTATGTGGCCAAAGCTCCCCAGAGCTTCCGTCTGAAGGATATCCTGGAAGCCCAGCGCAGAGCCATTGCGGACGGCTTTACCAATATGATCGACTCCTGCACCCTGATGCACCAGTACGGCTATGAAACCTACTGCATCATCGGCAACTATGAAAATATGAAAATCACGACTCCGGATGACTTCTATACCTTCCGCGCGCTTTATGATGCCCGTGAAAATCAGCAGCTGGACTTTTAATCAATCATCAGCAGCCATTCTTCTTTCTGCCAAGCTGGAAAATGGCTGCTCTTGGTGTGAAATGAAAATGCGGCTTTTTGAAAAAGGAGACAGATTATGAACGAGACTCCCACAGCAGAAAAAACTATTGCGGAAATGATAACCGAGGAAGCTCCCGATGCTCCTATTCTGATGGAAAATCTGATGGACAGTCATCTGGTAGAGGCAACGGTCATGCATATTGAATGGGAACGAGTGACCATGTATCTGGATGTCAGGGTGGAATTCTCTGAGGAAGCAGACAGATCCAGACCGCTGGTGTTTTATGCGGTCAACGGTGTTTACAAAGCAAGAGCTGTTTTCCGGCAGGAGAGTGTCAGCGGCAATCTCTACAAACTGTCACTGAACGTCACCAATCCCGGCAATGCCCGCTGTATTCCCACGGGCAACTATTCCATGGTGGTCTGTCAGGACCGTCAGATTCTTGCCGTTGCTGAAACAGATATTCCGCTGGCACTGAAGCTCCAGGAATGCTCCCGCAATTTTCTCTATAGCGGAAAGGCAAGAAGGAAAACCTATGCCGTGACCTTCCTGGTCAAAGAATGGGCGGAAACCCTGCCGTTTGTGATGCACATTCTTCATGCCCAGAATGCCGGCATGGGGGATATCTATGCTCCTCCCAAAAAAAAGCCAAAATTTCTTGCCAAACAGAAGAAAAAATTCAAGGCGAAAAAGCGGAAGTTTGCCTTTAAGCTTCTGCAGAATATGTATGACCACTATCGGAAAAAATACAAAAACAACAAAAACACGGTGCTGTTCCTTTATGAAGCCAATTACAATATGGCCTCCAACCTGAAGGCGGTTCAGAAGCGCATCAAAGAACGGGGCATCGACAAGGAATTTACCATTCTGGAATACGCCTGGCTGGCGGATATGCCCTCTGTCTATAACAAGAGGGAGAGACTGGAGCATCAGCGTGAGCTGGCCAGAAATCTGGCCATGGCCAATATTATTTTTGTCGATAATTATGTTCCTGCTTTCACACGCATCAAGCTGGATCTGGAGCATACCACCATCATCAATCTCTGGCATGCCGGCATCGGCTTCAAGGCCGTCGGCTACAGCCGCTGGGGACATCTTGCCGCATCGGCGCCCTTTCTGGCTCATCGCGTCTATACTTATGGAGCCTGCGGTTCCAGACAGGTTTCTCACGTTTTTGCCGAAGCCTGGGGTATCAACAGCGAGCGGGTTCTGCCCACCGGAATGCCGCGGATGGACAAGTATCTGGACAAGACCCATCGGGAGGAAAAAATCAAGGAGCTGTATGAACAGTATCCCATGTGCAAGGGAAAAAAGGTGATTCTCTTTGCGCCTACCTTCCGTGGCAATAATCATCCGGATGCCCATTATCCCTTTGAAATTATGGATTTTGACAAGCTCTATGAGCTGTGCGG
>CACXHC010000316.1 GCA_902767285.1 uncultured Ruminococcus sp. | reverse complement strand
CGTGTTAAACCAAACTTTTTTGGTGCGATTCATTTTATCCCCTGTTCAGCAATTCTTTTACCGATTCACAGAACCGCGCGGTCACAACGGGCGTCATAATGTCATGGAAAATATCCGTAAGCTGTGCATTGGTTATTTGTTCGCGTTTTACTTTCGCAAACCACTCGAGAAGTTTTCCTTTTGCGTTTGCCGGATCCTGTTCCCCGCAGATATGACAGGACAGCGGATACTGTTTCAGGTACTTCGTTCCGACGTCCTGCTCGACTTTGTACAGATTCAGGATCGGTTTTTTGCACATCATATACTCAAAGATTTTGGAAGGAATCTGATTGGCGTTGTCATTGGCAAGATTCAGAAGAATATCCGCCCTCTGGATGGATCCCTTTGCGTAATCATAAGGCATCCGCCCGTACAGAAGGATCTGCCCCGGCATCGCTTGCCGAAGGTTTTCCAGCTGCGCCAGGGACTTCGGATAGATCTTGCCCAGAAAATGGAAGCGCACCTTTTCGCCCTTCAGGTTTTCCGCGACGGAAACAAACAGGTCTGTATTTCTGTAATCGTCGTATATGGTTCCCGTAAAGACGATGTCCACAACGCCTTCTTCGGGCGTAATGCCGTCCGAATACGCGGCGGGCGCCTCCGGATCAAACAGCGGCAGCGGCAGGGAACAGAATTTTTCCCGCACGGCGTCATACGCCGTACCCGAATAATCCTTTTCGATCGTATCCAGAAAAAGAACCCTGTCGCACGCGCAAAAGACGGAAAGCTCTTCCTTTTTCATTTCGGGAATCTCTTTTTCCGGAACGCCCGCCTTGCTCCAGTAGGCGTCGATACAGTAGGCAATCCACTTCGGCTTGCTTTCGCCGCTCAACAGATCCATCGCGCGCAGTACCGCCGCATGGGAATCGAACGGCATGGAGACGGAGACGATCAGATCGATCCGCTTTTCCCGCACCAGCGCCGCGATCGCTTTGGCGTAGCTTTTCAGATACTGTTCCCTTGCTATCCGCCGGACCTCGGCCTTGCTTTTTCCGATCTGCCGGATCTTCACCAGCAGGCGATACAGTTTCAGCGATTGAGCGAAGCTGCGGCGCATCACGCCCGGAAGCTCCAGCGTCTTGAGTTTTTCAACCGTCTGGAAAAACAGATCGCTGTTTTTCCCGACCGTATGGATTTCCGTCCCGTCCACGGTATGGGTATCCGGCTCGTACAGATCGTGCTTGCGATTGCAGTACAAAACCTGATGCCCCTGCTTTCTCAGCGCGTCCTCAAACTTCTTTGCACAGACGGCGTTTGCCGTAGCGTACGGAAAATAGGAGCCGGATACGAACAGTATATTTGCCATTGCCTTACCTCGTCCGATGTTTTTTGGCCCGGTAAGCAGCGATCTGTCCCGCCAGAAACGGGCTTTTCAGGCGCATCGCCGCGTAATAGGCACGGTTGATTTTCTTGAAGGAATGCGGGTTCAGCGACGCCAGGCACTCCCGAAGGACCGGATTCGTCATGATCTCCAGCACCTGTTTTTTTCGTTCCGAAGCGGACAGCGGACAGGTCGGCTTATAAAGGTTTTCGATGCAGTAAACGGCCACTTCGAACAGTTTCTTTCGGATCTGACCGGAAAAATCATGCGCAGCGCCGCTAACGATCCGCTGCAGTTTTTCGTAAATCTTCTGCTGCCGCTTCCACAGATCCGGAATATACCGTTTTGTAACGGAACCCTCGACGAAGCGGTTGTGATACAGATAGGAATCGCCGAGATAGCAGTACCGCTTCGCATATAAGGTGGCTTCTATTTCAAAAAGCCCGTCCTCATTGTAAACGAGGTCCCGGTCAAAGCGGATCCCGTGCTCCGTAAGCAGCTGCCTGTCGAAAATCCGGCAACAGACCGATCCGCGCAGGACCGCCTTTCCGTTGGTTTCATCAAGATTGCTGATCAACCGCGGGTAGATCTCCGAAACAATCTCCTGCTCGTCGAACGATCCGTTTCGCAGATATTTGATCATCTTCTCCG
>CACXHC010000315.1 GCA_902767285.1 uncultured Ruminococcus sp. | reverse complement strand
GATCCGGCACTTTCCCTTACCGGAGGCCTGCAGCTCCCGCTGGAGAATGACCACACCATCCTCCGGCGCAAAGCCGTATTCCTCCAGCACTTGGCAGACCCTGGGAGAGGGATCGGTAAATTCCGCGCTGACAAAGGCGGTTTCACACCCGTTCCGGATCAGATCCCGGGAAGTGCGGCTGCCGAGAACCGCATTGATAGAATCGATGACAATGGATTTTCCGGCGCCTGTCTCACCGGTCAGAATATTCAGTCCCCCGTCAAAATCAATGCTGGTTTTTTCGATAACGGCGATGTTTTCAATATAGAGATTCGTAAGCATTTTTTTCACCCTTACGGCAGAAAGGAGGTATTCTTTTCTGTCATTCGTTTTTTTAGATCGGCTGCCAGTACAGCCGAAGCGGAATCCGTTCTGGTTGCCACAAAGATGGTATCATCCCCTGCAATCGTGCCCAGCACCCCTGCCCTGTCTTTTGCATCCAGTGCGGCACAGACCGCCTGTGCCATGCCTGTCTGGGTTTTGATGACCACCAGGGAATGAGCATATTCCACACTCACCACCGCTGTGGAAAACAGATAAGAATGTGACTCCTGCTCTTCTGCAGGAAGGGGTTCGGCGGCGTATTTGTAGGTGCCACTGCCACCGGGAACCTTGACGAGCCGCATATCCTTGATATCCCGGGAAACCGTTGCCTGGGTAACGGCAAATCCGTCCTGTTTCAGCAGCTCCAGCAGCTCTGTCTGAGTTTCAACATCATGATTCCGGATCAGTTCAAGAATCCGTGCCTGTCTTTTGGTTTTCATAGCGGTCTGCCTTTCCGGGAAAATTTTTCATTCAGCACCCGATAGAAGGATCTGTCCTTGAGACGGATGAATTCGGTTTCCGTTTCGGCGGTAGAAATCAGAATAGTGTCCTCGGGACCTACCGTCACGGTTCTGGCACCGTCCACCGTCAGAAACACCTCCGTGTCATCGTCACAGGAGGCGGTCACAAACAGCCTGGAATGATGGCTGAACACCACCGGTCTTGCAAACAGGGAGTGAGAACAGACCGGCGTCATGAGAATACACTTCATGGTAGGCTCCACCACCGGCCCCCCTGCAGCCAGCGAATAGGCACTGGAACCGGTAGGTGTGGAAATAATGAGTCCATCGGCCCGATAGTTGCAGATATATCCCCCCTCTTCCGCAAAAGAGACATCAATATCAATGAGTCTGGACAGGGAGCCGCGGGAAATCACCGCATCATTCATGGCACGGAATTCCTTGGTGCCCTCCTTGCCGGTATGGGTAATATGCAGCATCATGCGCTTTTCAATGGAATAGTCACCGCAGGAAAGCCGGCAAAGCATATCCAGTTCATCGGATTCCAGCTCGGCAGCAAAGCCCAGCCGACCGGTATTGATGCCCAGCAGAGGCTTATTAAAAGAAGAGGCATGAAAAGCCGCATGGATAATGGTACCGTCTCCGCCGATAGTCAGCACCATATCTGCCGCCCGACAAAGTGCATCCGTATCCGGGCAGAGGATGATATCCTCATGCGGAAACTCTTTGGCGTATTGTTCGGACAGACATACCGTAATTCCCAACCGGTGCAGACGGCGAAGGACCTCCATCGTGGTTTCATAGGCACCCGCCTTGGTCAGATTGGGAATCACCGCAATGGTTTTGATAGGATTCATACAACGTTATCTCCTCTGTCAATGGTCCAGCTGCTGATGAGAGGCAGCCACCACTGCTTCTATAT
This sequence comes from uncultured Ruminococcus sp., assembly GCA_902767285.1. Lineage (GTDB taxonomy): Bacteria > Bacillota > Clostridia > Oscillospirales > Acutalibacteraceae > RUG592. The sequence continues at coordinate 363 of CACXHC010000315.1, read as the reverse complement.
CAATTGCCTTACAGCATTGAGGTTCTTCGGATTTCCGGATATAGAGCAGGTATTCAATATTTCCCTCCGGTCCTTTGATGGGGGAATAATCCAGATCCAGCACATCAAAGCCGTTTTGCAGACAAAAATCATAGATTTTCCGGATTACGGCCGTATGGATAGTTTTGTCCCGCACAACACCGTTTTTGCCCACATTTCCCTTCCCGGCTTCAAACTGAGGCTTTATCAGACAAACTGCCCTGGCGCTGTCCCTCAGCAGAGGACGCACGGCAGGCAGCACCAGCTCCAGGGAAATGAAACACACATCCACACTGAAAAAGTCAATCGGATCCGGCACCTGCTCTTCGGTAATATAGCGGACAT
>CACXHC010000314.1 GCA_902767285.1 uncultured Ruminococcus sp. | reverse complement strand
ATTACTAAAACACTACATATAATTAATATAATTTTAGGAATGTTTTTTAATGTTTTAGCTACTTCAACAATAGTTTCAGTAGTACTTGGTTTTTCATCATTAATACATTCTTCCGTTTCATAACATCCACCTATCGCACATTTATTTACATTTATTACTGGTCTTATAGCACATTCCATATAAAGATAATCATAATCACCAAATCTAGTAAAAGGAACATCTAGATAACCTGATCTCAAATTAAAATATACAAATTTATTAGAGTCTTCATAAGGTTCCATCGTACAATATGCTGATTTATCATAAACCCATTTTGGAGTTTCACTTGTTTGTGTATAAAGATATGTTGTAGAATATTTTAAATATTTATCGTATCCTAAATTAAATATTAAATCATATAATGAAATAATTCTTGATGTATATCCATCAACATTAACTAAATCATTTTTAAAACTTTCACTCCATGAATCAACTAATTTTTTTATTTCTGATTTATTATAATTAGTAGAACATCCACTTAAATTAGAACTACTATTACATGTCTCACTTACATAATAAGGAGATGAAATAGTTAAGTCATCGCTATCAAACATTAACAATTCGGCATAATTAAAAGATTTTTTTCTTAATAAAGTAACATATTCTTTATTTTCATCGGAATCTTGAATTACATTATATATTACATTTTTATATGAAACTACTTCACCAAAATTATAATTGTTCTTATTTCCTAAAACACTCTTTTTTAAATTAATAACTGGCTTTACATTTGCAGCATATATATATTCTTGTTGCATAATTTTTAAATCTTTTCCATCAGAAGAATTTAAAACCCACATTTTACCTTCATCCGCTTGATTCATTGTCCAAATATTAGCATTTATTTCATCTTTAAATATATTAGAAGTATCATCATTTAAAAAATAGCCAATAAGATTTTTATTACTACCATCATCATAATCATCAACTACACTATTTTCATAAGGTTCAAATTCAAAATTATTTATAAGTTCATCCAATGTTAACAATCGAACTTTGTAACCATCAACTTCAAATAAATCATCATCATCAAGTTGATTTCTTTTCCAACTATCAAGAATTTTACTCAAATTTGATTGATTATAATCTATTATATTTTCAGATTCTTTATAATTAAAACCTTCACTATAATGTTCTCTAAAATAATAATATGATAATTCATTTTTTTCTAAAGCACTACTATAACTTATTGAAGATTTAGTATCATCTAAAATTAAATTATTCAAAATTGAATTTTTATATTGTCCTATATCGTTAAGATTTAATAATTCATCCTTTAATAATGTAACATAATTTTTATCCTCATAACTATCTTCTATAACATAATATTTATCTCCACGATAAGTTACCTCATCTCCAATTTTAAATGTTTTATATTTATTTACTATTTCATCGTTACACTTTTTTACAACAGTATCTGCACTTTGACAATTAATATTATCTTTTTCAATTGAACATTTATTTAAATTTATTACAGGTCTTACAGCATTTCTATCCCAAATATTATTTTTATAATTATTACTATTAATAACCATTACATTGTTTTTATTTTTTTGTGTCATTGTCCAATAAGAATATTCACTATTATTACACCATTCAAACTCTTTACACTTAAGATATTCATCATAATATATTATTCTCGATTGATAACCATCAACTTTAACTAAATCCTTTTTTAACTCATTGGACCAGTAATTAATTACTCTTCTTACTTTTGAACTATTATAATCAGAAGAACAATCATTTGCCATTAGTGTTCCTTCTCTATAATAATGCATACAATCATTAGGAAAATACTGTATACCACCAAATCCATCACCAAAAGATTTTATTTCAAGAAAATTATCAAAATTATCCATATATGAATTTATGAAAAATATTCCTTCTTTATCCTTACCGTATGTATTTAATTCATCAACCGTTAATGGTTTATCTTTAAGAAGTGTTATATAATTAGTAGATTCATTACTATCTTCAATTACATGATATAATTCATTATTGTATGTTATATCATCACCAATTTTATAACTATCATATAATGATTCATCATTACCTATAATATTATCATTCTTTTGACATTTTTTATCACTATCATTTAATGCACATTTATTTACGTTAATTACTGGTCTTATATATTTTTTAGTAAAAACAGCACTCACAGAATATGGAGGATTATATATATGATTTTCATCAATTTCCATTGTCCAATATGATTTATTATCCGAAGTTCTTATCCATGATGGAGTATTTT
>CACXHC010000313.1 GCA_902767285.1 uncultured Ruminococcus sp. | reverse complement strand
CCCCGATTTCAGCGGCTTTGAGCGCAGAAACGGCTTTTTCCCGCTCACTTATGTGTGCATGACGCAGTATGACGCTACCATGCCGAACGTTGAAATTGCGTTCAAGCCCCAGTCCCTCACGAATACTCTCGGCGAATATCTTGCTTCAAAGGGTCTTACCCAGCTCAGGATCGCCGAAACCGAAAAATATGCCCACGTAACCTTCTTCTTCAACGGCGGTGTGGAAAAGGTATCCGAGGGAGAGGACAGATGTCTGATCGCATCTCCCAAGGTAGCTACTTATGATCTCCAGCCTGAAATGAGTGCTTATGAGGTCACCAAAAATGCCGTTGAGAGAATCAACAGCGGCAAGTATGATGTCATCATACTCAACTTTGCCAACTGTGACATGGTAGGTCATACCGGTGTGTTTGAAGCTGCGGTCAAAGCAGTAGAAGCCGTTGACGACTGTGTGGGTCAGGTGGTAGATGCCGTTACAAAGCAGGGCGGCGTTGCTCTGATCACTGCCGACCATGGTAATGCCGATAAGATGCTCGATGAGGACGGTGAGCCTTTCACTGCTCATACAACGAACCTTGTACCGTTCTGCGTAGTCAATTATCCCTGCATTCTGCGTGACGGTGCAAGACTTGCCGATATCGCTCCAACTATGCTCGAAATTCTGGGAATTCCCCAGCCGGACGAAATGGACGGCGTTTCGATCATCAAAAAGGCACTGTAATATTCAGCAGCTTTTTTCTGCGTGTTCGGCAGAGCATAACTGTTAATGAACAAATCCGAAAAATGCACCCCCCCTCCGGCGATTCGTACCGGAGGGAGATTGTGCATTTATGCCTCTTTCTTACAATTGTGAGAGCCACTCCGATACTTATAATAGAGAATTTTTCTATGCTAATAGTTGTTTTGTGAAATATTCAAAAACATATTATATAAGTTATACAGGGCTTGTGGTAAATAATATAAAATAATTGATATTTTGTACAGTTGAAAAGAGACAAAAAGGCTGTTAGAATTAGTATAGGTAAGTGTTTTGTACGGCATACTCCATGAAGTTGGACAATGCGCTGAACGGAGGGATTCTTATGATCACAACACGCAGCGATATAAACCGGAAAAGTGCAGCTTACAGATTGCTGTCATGGGTTCTGACCCTTGCTGTGCTGTTTTCCATGCTGACAGTAGGTTCGCTCACCGGCAATGCGGCAGAAGCCAATACCGGCGGATTCAAGCTGACACTGTGCTGGAACGGAAATGTATCAGACAAGAACAACTATGTCTATGATTCATCTTCTGATGAAACCAGATTGGTGCGCCTGAAAGTAATATTTGAAAACAAAGAGGTCACATCGGGTTATGAACCGGGACAGATGGTCATCTCTGTGCCGGGACTTGGTGAAGCCGCCCGTAGCGGAACGCTGTCGTTGGCGGCAGTTGCTGCCGACCCGGCTGACTCCACCGAAAAAATATATAACTGGAGCTATACCTACAGCAGCACTAATGATACCTTTGTTTTTACCAACAATACTGCGATCCATTCGGGTGTGACCTTTGAGGGTTCGTTTGAAATGATCTGGTCTGTGGATTCCCGTGATACCAAGCATAATTACTCACATAGCATCACGGCACTGCTCAGAACAGCCAATAACGAACAGGTGCAGAGCAATACCGTTACCTACAGGCAGACGCGTGTGAGGGACGTTTTTGCTTTCGACAGTGATGCCTCTGCATCAAACATTTATTCTTATTACGGGCTGGAAGACTACCTGCCTTCCGGCAGCAATCCGAGTGATTACACATGGATAAAGTATGAATTCCCCATGACGGAGGATCTGAAGGCGAGAGGACTTCAGGACGGTAAAAGCTATAAGATCATGGTTCCCTCCGGAGCGTTTGCGGGCGGTCAGGGTGTTACAGACACGGGTACAACAACAACTATTGACGGTGTGTCCTATAAAGTATATGACGCTGACAGTTCGGCCATCACAACTGCGGCAGATGATGTATTG
>CACXHC010000312.1 GCA_902767285.1 uncultured Ruminococcus sp. | reverse complement strand
AATTTCTTTTCGGTTATTGGAGAAATAACTAGTGCATTCATTTTTAAGCTTCTTTATTTAATAATAATAGCTTTTTTAAGCAATGCTATAATCGAGGAAAACTATATGGTTTATGTTCATATATTGGTTATTTTCAGCATTATTGGAGCTTTAATAAACAATAAGATAATTGCTGCTGGTAATGATATAAAGTATAATATTCTATATATTAAAATGAACCCTAGAGAATATGCTTTATCTAATTACATTTATTTTCTGATTAAGTCTTTTGTTGGGATGCTAGTATGTGGTTTACTAGTGGGCACGTTCATTAATGTTCCAGTATATCTGACTATTCTATTAACTTTCTTTAACATATTTGCAAAAGTAGCACTAGCTTGTTTAGACTTAACAGACTTGAAAAAACCTAAAGGTTCAGTAAATGCTGTTATTAGTATTATAGCTTCTTTAATGCTTTTTGCCTTAGCAATTATATTACCAGTTGTACTAGATATAACGATGCCTTTATTAGTTTTCTATTTTTTATTTGCTTTATCTATTATTTTATCATTTTATTCAGTATATAGAATAATCAATTATAGTGAGTATCTTAAATTATATAAGCGAACATTCAATGAAATGGAAGAACTACAAATATCTTTAGATGATAACAAGTACAATATAAAAGCTGTTAAAGAAACGAAGCTAGAAGAAAATGTTACAAGTAATAAAAAAGGATATGCTTATTTTCATGAATTATTTGTAAAAAGGCATAGCAAAATATTAACCAGCACTATAAAGAAACAATCGATTATTATACTTGCGATTTGTTTATTGGTGTTATTAATACTTATCTTCTTTCCACAAAGTCATAATTTCTTTAAAGATGTAGCAATGAAATATTTACCTTATTTTGTATTTTTGATGTATTTATTAAATAGAGGAACGGTTTTAACTCAAGCTATGTTTGTTAATTGCGATCATAGTTTGTTAACATATAGATTTTACAGAAAGAGAGATGTAATTCTTGGTATGTTTAAAGAAAGACTTAAAACTCTAATTTATTTAAATCTTTATCCAGCTTTTATTATAGCTTTAACACTTCCTTTAATTTTACTTTTATCAGGTGGAACTAATAATCCTTTAAACTATCTTATTTTATTTACTTCTATCATATCGATGAGCATTTTCTTTTCAGTTCATAATTTGATAATGTATTATTTACTTCAGCCTTATAATATAAATACTGAAGTTAAAAGTGGAACATATAAAATAGTACAGGGAATTACATATTTAGTTTGTTATTATATGATTCAAATAGAAGTTCCAACATTTGTGTTTGGAATATCATTAGTAGCCTTTAATATTATTTATGTAGTGTTAGCTTTAATACTTGCATATACAAAGGCACCTAAAACATTTAGAATAAGAAAGTAGAATTTACATTATTTTTACTATTTTTAGACATTTTAACTAATCTATATGTTATACTTTGTATATAGGAGCTAAGATAAATATGGAAGATGATAGAATAGAAAATACTAGAAATAGAGTGTTTGAAAATAGTTTAGCGATTGGCAAAAATATTGATAATTCACTAAAAACTATTTCTACTTCAGTTTATAGAGTTATAGGAAGAAAAACAGGAACTGGGCAAATAGATGATATAATGAAATGCGGATATGTAAGACCTAAATTAACACCAGTAACTGATAAGCATCATAATGAATTATTTTGGACTAAAGGCGGAGAAAAAACGTTCTATATGAATGGAAATGGAATGATATTAGAAGCACCTGAATATAAAGTTAAAAATAACCAAATGGGTGCTATCCCTTTTGAAGATTTAATTGGTATATGGGTTTTTAGTGATAAAGAATGTAAATACATTAATGTTATTGATTATTACAGGGATTTATATGAGCAAGTACATATGAATCATTCTTTATAAAGTGAGCAATATATTCATTAATATTTCTTTTAATAGCGAATAGTAATCTTGTATGATAAAATAGTGTTGGTGGGGTCTATGTTTAAAAAAAATAACTTAAAAAATATT
>CACXHC010000311.1 GCA_902767285.1 uncultured Ruminococcus sp. | reverse complement strand
TTAATACTAAGAAAGCTATAGTAGAAGAAGGTGGGGTTATGGAATGGGTTAGTGGTTCATTTGGCTCACATATTTCGATGCTTTATCCTATGAGTATATTAAATGGTAAAGGTTCTAAAACAGAATTTACTGGTATATCTTTTGCCGGCGAAACGCAAATACTTGATAATGGATTTAAAGTAGTTTTAAATGCTCCTAATACCAGTGCTGTAGTAAATGCAAAATCAATATCTAAAAATGGTGGTAAATGTACATATAGAAGCTTAGTTAAGGCGACACCTAATGCAACTAATTCAAAAGCAAGTGTTTCTTGTGAATCTTTGATGCTTGATGATAAGTCAGTATCTGACACTATTCCAGTTAATGATATACAGACTTCAGATATAGAGTTTTCACATGAAGCTAAGATAGGTAAAATATCAGATAAGACCATCTTTTATTTAATGAGCAGAGGAATAAGTGAAGCGGATGCGCTGGCTTTAATAGTAAGAGGTTTTGCTTATCCAATATCAAAAGAATTACCACTAGAATATGCTGTTGAAATGAATAATTTAATAGGTCTAGAACTTGAAGGGAGCATAGGTTAACATGGAGAAAATTAATAATACACCAATCAGGACCAGCGAAAGCTATAGAATGAATCATTTTGAAATAGATGCAAGTATTTTTGAAAAGGTAATTCCTTTGTTTAATAACTATAAATGTGAAAATGTTAATTTAAAGCCAATAAAACAAAGTCTTTTATTAAAATATGGTTTAGGTCTAAAAGCACTTGATCAAGTTGATAAATATTCTAACTTTAGTTATGAAATAGATGTTTTAAAAGATAAGACAGGTATAATAGAATTTTGTCTCAATAAAGAAAACACTTCTTTAGTAGATTCTCTTTATATTAATGTTAAAAATAATTTGAATTTAATTATAAAATATGTTTCTGATGAAAGTGATAATCTTTATCATAATGGAGTTGTTAAAGTTAATTTAGAAGACAATGCTAAGGCAAATATTACCATTATAAATAATTTAAATAAGCATGCTATAAATATGTTTTCTATTGACAATAATATTAATGAAAATGCTTCGTTAAATTTTCAAATAGTTGATTTTGGAGGAAATATAACTATTAGTAATTATTATGCTAATTTAGCTGGTGCATGCTCTTCTAATAATTTGAATTCAATATATTTTGGGAGTGAAAACCAAGTATTTGATTTAAACTACATTGCTGAATGTTATGGAATGAATACAACTATAAATATGGATGTGCAAGGAGCTCTTAAAGATAAATCTAAGAAAAGTTTTAAAGGTACTATTGATTTTAAAAAGGGATGTAAGAAATCGATAGGTGATGAAAAAGAGTTTTGTACATTACTTTCTAAAGAATCTAGGAGTAAGTCCTTGCCAATATTACTTTCAAGCGAAGAAGATGTTATTGGTTCTCACTCGTCAGCTGCCGGAAAAGTTGATGAAAAAGTGCTTTTTTATATGACTTCAAGAGGTATAAGTAAAGAGGATGCAGAAAAGTTAATTGTGCATGCTAATTTTAATAAAACTATAGATTTGATAAATGATAAAAATGTAAAAGAATATGTGTTAAATATGATAAATGAAAAGATATAAGGAGATAGTTTAATGAATTATAAAAATGATTTTCCACTTTTAGAAAATAATGACATATGCTATTTAGATAGTGCTGCTACTAGTCAGAAACCTAAAGAAGTTATTACTTCCGTTCATAATTACTATAATAAGTTTAATGCCAACCCTCATAGAGGCACTTATAAATTAAGTGAAGAAGCCACTAGAGTTTTAAATGTCGCTAGAGAAAATGTAAAAAAATTTATTAATGCTAAAGATGCATCTGAAATAATTTTTACTAAAAATGCTACTGAAGCTTTAAATCTTATAGCCTATTCTTATGGTTTAGATAATGTTAATGAAAATGAGGAAATAGTTTTATCAATAATGGAACACCATTCTAATTTAGTACCTTGGCAAATGGTTGCTAAAGCAAAAGACGCTAATCTTAAATACTTATATACTGATGAAAATTATGAAATAGGTGAAACTGAATTATATAAAATAAGTAATAAAACTAAAGTATTAGCTATTACATATGTATCAAATGTTACGGGTACAATTAATGATGTTAAGAGATTAACTAAGTTAGCTCACGAAAAAGGAGCTATAGTAGTATTAGATGCAACACAAGCTATAGCTCACGAAAAAATTGATGTACAAGAAACTGGTGCTGACTTTGTGGTTTTTTCAGGGCATAAAATGTACGCTCCTATGGGAGTAGGAGTGCTTTATGCTAAGAGAAAACATTTAGAGAAAATGAGACCTTTTATTTATGGTGGCGATATGATTGAATATGTTTATGAAAACGAAGCAACGTTTGCACCTATTCCCGAAAAATTTGAAGCTGGAACTCAAAACGTTGGTGCTATTATCGGGTTGTCAGCAGCAATTGATTATATAAATAAAATAGGTTATGAAAATATAAAAGAATATGAAAATAATCTCCTTTGTTATGCTAAAGAAAAATTGGGAGAGCTTGGTTTTGTAGAAACTTATTATACTAAAGATTCTCTTAAACATGCTTCTATCATTTCATTTAATGTAAAGAAAGTTCATGCACATGATGTTGCTAGTATTTTAAATAGTTTGGGTGTGTGTGTAAGAAGTGGTAACCACTGTGCACAGCCTTTTCTTAGAAAACTTGGTTTAGAATCTACTGTGAGAATGTCTATTAGTTTTTACAACACTAAATCTGATATTGATAAGTTAATAGAAGGATTAATTAAAGTTAATAATATATTTAGTAAATATGTGAGGTAATTATGGAAGAATTAGATATTTATAATGAATTTATTATGGAGCATGCACTTAATTCTCCTAATAAGAAAAGTCTTGAAAGTAAAGACTACTGTGAAATTGGTCATAATCCTAACTGCGGTGATGAAATAACAATTGAGCTTAAACTTTCAGATGATAAAAAAATTATTGAAGAAATGTCATTTTCTGGGCAAGGATGTGCTATTAGTCAAGCGAGCACTTCGATAATGATTGATACTTTAAAAGGAAAAACAATAGAAGAAGCTAAAAAGATAATAGATATTTATCTAAAAATGATAAGAAGAGAAGATATAACTACAGAAGAAGAAAAAACGCTTAAAGAAGCAGCATTATTTAAAAGTGTTTCTAATATGCCGGCTAGGGTAAAATGCGCTTTACTTGCTTGGCACACT
>CACXHC010000310.1 GCA_902767285.1 uncultured Ruminococcus sp. | reverse complement strand
TCCTCCTCTATCTTATGAGCGGCCCAGGCCGCTGTCCATGGCGATCATGGCGTTCTCATAATCCAGGGCCATCTGGGATATGGGGTGCTCCTGGGCCCAGCGCATTATACTGTCCTCGGCCCGGGCACGGACCTGCTTGTCGCGGATCATGTCTGCGGCGTTGCGCCGCCAGTAGATATGCACTTCGTCGTTGGAAGCGATGCGCTCCAGAGCCCGGTCCACGGTCTGCATGTCACCGGCGGCCGCCTCCTCGATCCGCCGCAGGATGGCCTTGGGGGCCCGGTTGTCCGCCCGGCAGTTGTTGGAGAGGGCGATGGCGAGGCGGGTAAGATCCTCCATGCCGGTGACGCGGTCGCTGTATCGAACGTTGATCTGGCCCCGGCGGGATTCGCTGTCGAAGTACCCCACCTTCCCGGAGCCGATGAGATCCACGTAGTAGCCGCTCTCGCTGCAGCCGCAGTTCTTGCAGACGCCGTTTTGGAACACGTGGCGCACCGCCTCATAGCCGCATTGGATGCAGGTGTAGCGGCATCCATCGATGGAGAATACATGATCCTCCCAGGCGGAGCGGCCGCACTTGGAGCAATGGACCCGGTGCATTTTGGCAAGCTTCTCCTTCACGTCCACCACGCGGTCGTGGGGCACCACCTCCCAGCGGTGGCCCTGCTCCCGGACGGCCCCGCAGCGACGGCACTTACAGCCGTCCCAGCTGTGGTACTCATTGCGTATCTCGCCGCAGCGCTCGCAGCGGCAGCCGTTCCAGAGATGAGGCAGGCTCCGCTTCTTTCCGCAGACCGCGCATCGCTCCTCGCACTGGCCGGGCACGGGCCGGAAGATATGGCCTTCGTCCCGCACCTCGCCGCACCGGGTGCACTTGCAGCCCTTCCAGTCATGGCCGAACAGACAGCTCAGTTTCATTCTCTGTATCCTCCGCGATCCATTCCCTCAAAACAGTTCATCCAGCAGCGTATAATACCGGATCTTCTCCATGTTGGGCGCCAAGCCCAGGGCATCGAACAGCATGTCCGGGTCCGTGTCCGGATAGGTTCTGCCGCCGAAGACTCCTTCCGCATTCCATCGAAGGCTCCGATGGCACATGGCCACGTCCCGCCATTTATCCCCTATGCCGCAGTCGCCCAGGTCCACGAAGCCGCTGACCCTATCCCCGTCGATGAAGATGTTGGGCAGGCACAGGTCCCCGTGGGAGAGCGCGGGCTCATAGTCCGGTCGGTGGTCCTCCAGCCAGCATAAGAGGTCTGTCGGGTCCCGAAAGCCGCCGGGGCCGAAGGCGGTGGGCTCCGCCCGATCCACGTCCACAAGGCCGTTCTCCACCCGGTACCTCGCCTCCGCCAGCTCCGCATTCAGGTCCCGGACCCGGGGACAGTCTGTGATATCCACTTGCCAGAGCATCTGCAGCGCCTCTGCAAGCCGCGCCACAAGCTCCCGGGGACGTGCAAGATAGTATTCGTCGCAGCTCATGCGCCCCGGGATCCGGCTCATGAGCAGATACTGCCGCGCCTCGTCCTGCGCATAGCAAATGACCTTGGGCACCGGCCGCTTCCCTTCGAGCCAGCGCATCATATCCACGGTCACGTCGTTCTTTCTCCGCCAGGCGTCGATCTTCAGCACGCAGTGGTCGAACAGGAACGTTTGTGCCCCGGACAGGCCCACGGCGTCCGTCTGACAGGGCTTGCCCCCTATATGCTGTCGGATTGCCTCCGGCAGCTCTGTTTCGTGCAACGGGTCACGCTTGTCACAAAGAGGCATCGTCCTTCTCCGTCAGCTGTCCAAGGTGTTCCGCACAGGGGCTCATACCACGAAATCGTCCGTCACCGCCCGTTTGAGCTCCCAGGCGTGGAGGGAAGCGTCCCCCCGGAGCTTGAGCCGGTCCTCCCCTGCCGCGGGGAAGATCCGGGAGGAGAACACAGCGTCCCCGTCGTTGACGAAGATCTCCACGGAGCTCTTGTCGAGGAACACCCGAAGGTGGGACAGACCCTTGGGCAGGGGTCGGCTCCTCTGCTCGCCCTGGTC
>CACXHC010000309.1 GCA_902767285.1 uncultured Ruminococcus sp. | reverse complement strand
GGCTTTCGGACAAAAGTACGTACCTGCACATAATAGGTCGTGCCCTTCTTGACACCTGTGATCGTATACGAGTTCGTATTCGCCCCGAATATGGTCTTCGTCTTTCCGTCGCTCAGGTCAGCCTTCTGGCCATACCGAACCACGTAGCCGGTCGATGCCGGATTTGTGGTATACGTCACCTTCAGTTTCCCCGCCTGAGTATTGCTGAGAGTATTGACACCTACGGTCATCACGCGGTAGTACGTTGTCGTTCTGGCCTCTGTGCTTTCAAGTTTCACTTTATTGACGTTTGTATAAGCTACAACTTTGTATGTGAATTTCTGGAGGTTCTTGTACCTTGCATCCTTGTCCGGGCAATACAGGTTAGAGGTGCTGAGCATATATTCTCCATCGCGGTAGACATCATACTTTGTCGCCCCTTCGACCTTCTCCCAGGTGATCTTCATGCAGTCCGCCAGGTTCGTTGCCCTGACCCTGCTCGTCGCGCCCGGGACAACACGGATCTCAAATTCCTCCTCTGCCGCAAAGAAGCTGTCAGTCTCCGCCGCTGTCACGATCAGTTTGGTGATACCCGGTTTTAAGCCTTTGACCGTGACCTCTGCGCCGTTCACCGACGCTACCGTCGCAACAGACGTATCCGCGATCGCAAAAGTAAGCTCACCCTGTGTTCCTGTGACAGTATATTTCAGCGTCTTCTGATTTACGACAGGCGCCGACGTATCGCAGTCGATCTCCTGCGGCTGTTTAGCGTTCTCAATGATCAGCTTGCATCCGGCGCCTGCTCTGGCTCCATGATCTTCCCATGCCTGGAAGATCAGGATCGCTTCGCCTTCCGATGCAGTTGTGTCCACAGAAAGCTTCTGGAACGCGCCATCTGCCATCTCGCTAAGAAGGAGCTTTTCTTCGCCGCCGATGACTTCTTCAAGACCGTATCCACTGATCGGATATTCCTTTCCTTCCGGCTCTTTCATCGAATAAACCGTAAGGGTCGGTCCGATCGCCTCAATGATCTCCTGTGCGGTGTACGTCTGCCCGGGCTTCACGCGGAAGACCGCGTCTTCCGGAGCGCTGAGTTCTGCCCATTTGGAAGAAACAAGGATATTTGCAAATGTCCACAGTGCATAGCACGGCTCGTCGTTTTCGTCATAGATATCGATCACCATCTGCAGATTCGTAGAACCGTTTTGAATGCCCGTGACATCACCTGTTTCTTCATCATAACTGATCACATGGTCGTCATACTCTGTTTTTCCGCGGACTTTATAATAGTAGCCGTTTCCCTTCACCGGGGACAGAACGGTGACCGTTTCTCTTTCTGTATATGTCGCGTACGGGATCACTTTTTCAGTCTGGCCAATGAGTATCCTAAGCTCATCTACCTTCTCTCCATCCGCATCGCGGAATTCGAGGTCGAACACGCCTTCCGAAATCATTACGCCGCCTTCCAGCGTATCGTATTCCTCCGGTCCGCCCGTAAAGGTAAAGATTAGCGGGATGGGTCTGTCGGAAACCTTCAGCGCTGTCAGCGTCCAGTCCTCGCCGTCTCTCGCAATGTCTACGTATTCCGAATCCTCCTGGTTACGGAGTGCGATGCCCGTGATCGTGATGTCAAAATACTCACCGCCGTCATCATGACCGGCATCCTCCAGGTAGAGCTCCGCCTGTCCGTCCGTCCAGGTCTTTGTCTGTCCAACGCCCATATCCCACTTGAAGTCGGTGATCGCCAGATACGGTCTGGAGATCTCGACCCTGAGGATGTGGTCGACCAGCTTTACTCCATTCAGTTCCGAACAGAACTTCAGGTGCAGCACTGCATTGCCGTATCCCCACTCGCTGTTCTGGTAGCGAAGCATTTCTTCCAGATCCTCCAGCGCCTCTCCGCTCACATGAAGGCCTGTCTCCTCTGAGAAGATCGCACTGGTATCGTACTCTCCGATCTCCTGTCCGCGATGTCCGTCCTCTCCGATCTCATACCGGATGATCGGCTCGATCGTTTCGTTTTCTCTCCAAAAGCCCATCTCAACGGTCAGGTCAACAGGGTATCCCTGCGCTATCAGTTCGTCCAACTTAGCGCGGTCAGGGGTTATGTTGATCTCCTCCCCGATGTAATACCAGGTGTAACCGTAGTCCCCGCGGTCATTGTTCCTGATCCAGCCGTCGCTGTAATGCGCGTTCTCACAGCGAAGCTGCCTGTTGATTCCCTGATCCCGGCCTTCGTCATCCTTCCACTGAGCCTCGATCGAGAAATTAAAATCCCATTCCACCAGTCTCTGGATTTCGAGCGGGAAGTCCTCCTCTGTGACCCATGTGCCGGGATCCAGCGGATTGTGATCTTTATCCCAAACCGTGATATGGGCGGGATCATTCTCTCCTCCGCCTGTATACCAGTTCAGCTTGTATAGCACATCGGTCTGCTCAGACACCGGTGTGAAATCTCCGCCCACTGCGTTTCTCATAAGACGCGGCGTAGTCTGAACTATCTCACCGGGAACCATGTCTTCATTCCAGTTCATCTCCTGACCCTGATCGTCTAAAAGGAGCAGTTCGATGATCACCCTGTCTATAAAGATCTTGAAGGAAGCATGCGCCACTTCGTTGTCCGTCTCCTTCTCAACCAGGGCGGCATCCACCACCAGCTCCATTTCATAGACCCGGTCATCATTCGAGATGAGCCTGATCGAACCATCCAGATTTTCCACATAGTCCCACAGCTCTCCGCGCTGTGTTGCACGCTCAAAATCACCGTTGTACAGCTCATCGACCAGTCTATCCGCAAGCCGGTCGCATCTTACATCATACCGGATCAAAAACGAATTGTGATCCACTTCCCTGTGTTCCCCGGTCTCCCAGTCATATTCTTGCGCATGGATCTCCGGATACACGGTGATCTCTCCGCCGGACTGCATCCGGTCGCTTCCGGTATCCGTGTGCAGGCCCAAGTTTGCCCTGAAACCGCCCACGGTGAAACGGTACGAAGTCTCATAATTATGCGTGGCTCTGATCAAGATTCCGTCGTCGATCTGCAGGCCGATGTCGATCCGCTGTTCTCCTGTGCGAATGGCATCGAATTTCCAGCCGTACTCATCCTCCGTGACCTTTACCGGACTGCGGGTATCGAAAGGATCTTCTTCAAAATCGTAATCCAGAGAAGTGATCGTATACGTGATCTGCTGCCCGTCCGGGTACCAGTTGTTGCGCACGTAACCGTCCCCGTTCCTGTTCCAGTATCTGTCTTCACCGACGAAAAGGACTTCATCTCCCAGCCCCCAGAAATCATACTGCGGGTCTTCCACATGGAAGTCTCTCCATTCGTCGCGGACTTCGATCCCGTTGACCCGAAGGGAGATCCTTGCGCTGAAATGATAGATTCCCGCCTCTTGCAGGGCTTCGCCGTCAAATTTG
>CACXHC010000308.1 GCA_902767285.1 uncultured Ruminococcus sp. | reverse complement strand
TATAAATATCATCTGTTTTATTATAATTCTAAATATATATTTGGTCAAGATATATTCATATTTTTTGCACAGCAACAGCATTTATTTTTTAGTCTGATTGTCATTAGAGTGCGGTTTACAAAAAAATGTTGCATGCTATCGAAAAAAGTATTTGTCTTGACAATAAATCAAATAGTATGTTATAATTATTTATGGTAATTTTGACTATTTTCTTGGGAAGGATGAGTTTATTGTGTCGGCAATAAGACTTGTTTTGGACGGCGAAGATAATAATTCGAATTTTGGTACAGACAGTATGCTCGCAAAATTGGAGGAGTTTTCTGTTGAGGAAAAACAGCAAATCGAACAGTTTGCTTCGACAATAGACATTAGTAAAAACGATATTGTTACAAATTACGGACTGTCAATTCAAAAACAGTCGGCGAGTATTGCATCAAAAACCCTCGACAGCGTTAAGTCAAATGATACGGGAGAAATAAGCGATTTACTCATAAAACTTGTTTCGGCTATTGATGATATGGAAGGCGGTTTCGGGCGAAACGGTGTTTTTGCGGAAATTCTTGGAAATCGTTCGGTTAGCGGTACTGCCGAAAATGCCGAAGCTGTTTTGGAACAAATCGAAAAACAACTTATTCGCCATAAGCTCATTCTTCAAAAAGATATAGTTTTGCTTGATGCTCTTTATGAGGAAAATTGGGAAACATTCAAGGCTTTATCAATGTATATTCGTGCCGGAGAAATCGCCCTTGAAAAAGCTCGAAATTATCAGCTCGTTAATCTGGTGAATAAAGCCAAAATGACTCGGAATCCCGAGGACGAAATGATGGCTGATATATTTTTGAGTATGTGCAATCAGTTTGACAATCAATTACATAATCTTCGTTTGACAAGAACGATTTGTTTGCAATCTGCTCCCCAAATAAACTTGATTCGACAGAATGACCGTGATATGCTCCTTAAACTCCAAAGCAGTATTGTCAATACTATTCCGATTTGGAGGCAAAAAATCACAATGTCGATAACTATGAATAATAATGCGAATGCAAACAAAACCGTAAAAAAATTCGACAGCCTTACGAACAAAATGCTCCGTGAACACGCATCACTTTTTCATAAAAGCGTTGTCAATTCCGCAAGCGAGGCTCAAAGAGTCACTATCGATCCCGCTACGGTAGATTTTGTAAACAGAGAAATTACATCTGCCGTAAGCGAGTATATCGCAATAGAGAAAAAGGGTGCCGAGGACAGACATAATGCAGTTGGGATTATAGCAGACTCTAAAAATCGTCTTTCGGTATCAAATATTTATTTTGGAGGTAATTAACAATGAACGCTCTGAAAGCTCTGAGAATTGGCGGATATGTTTTGGCTGCGGCGGGAATTTTCGGAATCGGTGTAGCTTCCGCAGCTCCGCCCGCTATGATAATTGCCGTTGGGGTTCGTGGGGTTTCGGCTATATCCGCTGTTTCGGGAGTGGTTGCCGGTGCCGGTGCTGTTGCTGTTACCGGCGGAACTGTTCCGGCTATCGTAAAAAAAGTCAAGAGTAAAAGTGAAACCAAATTGATAGAGTCAAAAAAAGAAGCTGACGAAAAAAATTTTTCGGAGTATGCCAAAGATAGTCTTAATCCCGAAAAAACAAGAGTCCGTCTTGAGCAGCTAAGAAATAATAATCCTTCTCTCAATGATATAGTCGATAGATGTATTGAACAAATGGATAAAATGGACAACTATCAATCTCGGCAAAAAAGTTTGCTCGAAGCTAATGAAGCTGTGTATTTGAGCGATACTGTTTTCGTTCTTGATGAGAGCGAGCGTAGAATGTGCCGTAATTTCAGAAATATTATAAACTGCTGCATTATTGTTGAGTATTCTGATAATAACGATGATCTCGATATGGCAACTATCCAATCGGCAATGGCTGAAAACGATGACGAACTTACCGAAGTTTCGACTCTGCTTAAATATTCGGTGGCGTACATAAATAATTACAATAGAAACGGTGTCAAGGACAGAAGCGAACTGGATGCTTGGCTGAGTGTTATGAAATCGTCCATAGGAGGAAAAAATGAAAACTTTTAAAAAATCCATAGCTGTTATTCTTTCGGCAACAATTGTTCTGTGTTCAGTATCAGCTTGTAAATCTTCAGGTTTGAACAACGTCAGTCCTATCGGCAATTTTAAAAATTCATCATATACATACGATGAGGCTGTTACGGAGTTGAATGCTTTTAATCAGCAGTTGAATTCATCTGTAAAAACAGGAACTCCCCGTCTTGATATTTACAACACCGAAGCGGATTCGGTATCGCTTGCCGACATAGATACTTTTCCTATAACTGTTGAGGGCAACGGCGATATAAATATCGAAGTCGCCGCCGCCACTGAAATGAGTTCTTCTGCTCCCGATGATTGGATGAATATTGTCGCCGAAAATTTCAATAAAGCGGGTATATCGATAGACGGAAAGTCCGTCAGCGTAACTATACGAAAAATCACTTCGGGCGAAGTGGTTACATATATGACAGACGGGAATTATCGCCCCGATGTATATGCTCCCAGCTCAAACGCTTGGGGTGAAATGCTTTCTGCCAAATCTGTCAATGTTATCAAGCTAACAGACAGAATTGCGGGAAACACCGCCGGCGTTCTCATGGAAAAGAAAACATATAACGATTTTATTTCAAAATATGGTGAAGTTACGCTCGACAATGTTCTTAATGCTTCTCTCGCTGGAGATTTGACTTTTGCTTATACAAATCCGTATACTTCGTCTACCGGACTTAATATACTTACCGGAATGTTGTATGCTTTTGATAAAAATGATCCGCTCTCAGATACTGCTCAGCAAAAATTGCTTGATTATCAAAAACAGTCACCTCCCGTAGCGTATACGACAGGCGTTCTCAGAGATCAAGCAAGCAAGGGTATAATAAAAGCTATGGTCATGGAGGAGCAAGCGTACAAAAATACCCCCGAACTGAGGGATTATGTTTATACTCCGGCCGGTATCCGCCATGATCACCCTCTTTACACTTTCGATTATGTTTCGAAGGAAAAGCAGGACGCTGCCAAATTGTTTAAAGATTACTGTCTTAACAGTGAATCTCAGGAACTTGCAACGAAAAAAGGATTTAATTTACATGATGATTATAAAGCTCAGCCGAACGGCATGGATGGTGCCGGATATATAGCCGCTCAGAAAATATGGAAGAAGAGCAAAGACGGTGGTCAGCCGATAATCGCTGTGTTTGTCGCTGATACATCGGGAAGTATGTCGGGAGAACCTATCAACTCGCTTAAAAGTTCTCTGCTTTCCTCATCGTCATACATAAGCTCCGATAATTACATTGGTCTTGTTTCCTACTCCGAAACGGTGACTATAAATCTGCCTATTGACGTTTTTGATGCTGAACATCGAGCATATTTTTCGGGTGCGGTGAAAGATCTCGATATAAAAGGCAGCACCGCAACTTATGACGCTGTTCTTGTCGCTCTGAAAATGATGATAGACAAAAAAGAGGAGTTGCCCAATGCTAAATTGATGATGTTTGTTCTGTCGGACGGCGAGCAGAATGTTGGCTACTCGCTTGACAGAATAGAACCTATTGTCGAGGGGCTGAAAATCCCGATTTATACTATTGGTTACAATTTGAGTGACGGTTCTAAGGCAGTAAGAGAACTTCAAAAACTCAGCGGAATAAATGAAGCATCGCTTATAAATGCGACTTCAGATGATATTGTTAACCACATGAGAAATCTTTTCAACGTTCAACTTTAAAAAACAACAGCCCCAAGAAGTCTCCAATTTGTTGCTTATTTTCTCTTCTTTTTTT
>CACXHC010000307.1 GCA_902767285.1 uncultured Ruminococcus sp. | reverse complement strand
CGAGCGAGTGTATGTTTCCCTTAACCTCATCTCTGCTGTAATTGTACGACATGACGACCCCTTCTTTTTTTGCTTTTTTGATTTTTTGATTTAAATGATTTTGTGACAAGTACGGGCGATAACATCAAGCTGTTGTTGTCTTGTAAGATTTATGAACTTAACAGCATAACCCGATACTCTTATCGTAAAATTGGCATACTCTTCTTTTTCGGGGTGTTCCATGGCGTCAATGAGTTTTTCCGTTCCGAAAACGTTGACGTTGAGATGATGTGCCTCTTGATCAAAATATCCGTCAAGCACCTGAACAAGATTGGTTTTTCTTGTTTCGTCATCGTGACCCAATGCGTCAGGGCTTATTGTCTGAGTATTCGAGATACCGTCCAACGCCCATTCATACGGAAGTTTAGCAACAGAATTAAGAGATGCCAGAAGTCCGCTTTTTTCTGCTCCGTAACTGGGATTTGCTCCCGGAGAGAACGGCTCGCCCGATTTTCTGCCATCAGGCAACGCACCCGTGTATTTTCCATAAACGACATTTGACGTAATCGTGAGAATCGATGTTGTCGGCTCGGAATTTCGGTAGGTGTGATATTTCTTGATTTTTGTAAGAAAAGTCTTGAGAAGCCACAATGCAATATCGTCCGCACGGTCGTCATCGTTGCCGTAACGTGGGAAATCTCCCTCTATATCATAATCGACAACAAAACCTTGTTCGTTGCGAACCGTTTTGACTTTTGCATATTTTATCGCACTGAGCGAATCCACAACATGAGAGAATCCGGCGATACCCGTTGCGAAAGTTCTTCTCACGTTCGTATCAATGAGAGCCATTTCAGCAGCCTCATAATAATATTTATCGTGCATATAATGAATGAGATTGAGTGCGTTGACGTAAACACCTGCAAGCCAATCCATCATTATGAGATATTTTTCGAGAACTTCGTCAAAATCAAGATATTCAGAAGAAATCGGCTCGGATTTCGGGCCTATCTGCTCGAATGTCATCTCGTCAACACCGCCGTTGATGGCATAAGTCAGACATTTTGCGAGATTGGCTCTCGCCCCGAAAAACTGCATTTCTTTGCCCGTCTGAGTTGCCGATACACAACAGCAAATAGAATAATCATCGCCCCACACGACTTTCATTACATCATCGTTTTCGTACTGTATGGAGCTTGTCGCTATTGAGATATAAGCCGCATATTTTTTGAAATTCTCGGGAAGTCTTGACGAATACAAAACTGTCAGATTCGGTTCGGGAGAAGGCCCCATGTTTTCGAGCGTATGCAAAAAGCGATAATCACTCTTTGTCACCATTGAACGACCATCTAAACCGGTTCCGCCGACTTCGAGAGTCGCCCAAACGGGGTCACCCGAAAACAGCATATTGTATGACGGTATGCGGGCAAATCTAACCATTCGGAATTTCATAACAAGATGGTCTATCAGCTCTTGAGCCTCGCTCTCGGTAAGAACTTTCCTATTTAAATCTCTTTCTATATATATATCCAAAAATGTGGAGATTCTGCCGACACTCATCGCCGCACCGTTTTGAGTTTTTATCGCCGAGAGGTAGCCGAAATACAGCCACTGAACAGCTTCTTTGGCATCTTTAGCGGGTTTGGAAATATCGAAACCGTAGCTTTGTGCCATTTTTTTCATATCCTTAAGAGCGATTATTTGAAGTCCGAGTTCCTCACGCTGGCGGATAATTTCATCTGTCATAGTACCGTCACCGCAATTTGCGTGATCCTCAAGTTTTTTCTCCAAAAGAAAATCAATACCATAAAGGGCAACGCGTCTGTAATCGCCGACAATACGACCTCTGCCGTAAGTATCGGGCAGACCCGTTATTACGTGCGAATGACGGCATTTTTTCATTTCGGGAGTATATGCAAGAAAAACAGCGTCATTGTGGGTGCGGTGGTATTCCGTGAAAACTTTGTGCAGATTTTCGCTCGGGGTGTATCCGTGAGTTGTGCAAGCCTGTTCAGCCATTCTGACACCGCCGAACGGCATAAAAGCTCGTTTAAGTGGTTTGTCGGTTTGGAGACCGACAACTTTTTCGAGGTCTTTCATAGACTCGTTTATATATCCCGGAGCGTGTGACGTAAGCGAAGAAACAACATCTGTATCCATATCGAGAACGCCGTCTTTTTTGCGTTCTTCTTTTTGGAGTTTTTGGAGTTCGCCCCACAATTTATCGGTAGCCTCGGTAGACGGAGCCAAAAAGCTCTCGTCACCGTCATATTTCTTATAATTCTTCTGAATAAAATCTCTTGTATTGATTTCTTCTTTCCAGAGTTTTCCCTCAAAACCTTCCCATTGAGAAAAATCAACCATATTTGACTCCTCCTTTAACACGAGCAAAACCGCTCATATCAAATCTCTTAATAATATGATAACACATTCAACGTAAAAATCAAGAGAAAGTTAGGGTCAGAAAGCTATTTTTTCGGAAATATACTCAACCAGCTTATCAATAGCGACTCTCTCCTGCTGCATGGTATCTCTGTCACGCACGGTAACGCAGTTGTCATCTCTTGAATCAAAGTCGTATGTAACACAGAACGGCGTACCTATTTCGTCCTCACGGCGATAACGCTTGCCAATAGTTCCGGCTTCGTCATAATCGGTCATGAAATGTTTAGAGAGCATTTCATAAACTTCGGTAGCCTCTGCCGAAAGTTTCTTAACAAGCGGAAGAACGGCAACTTTAAACGGAGCAAGAGCGGGGTGGAATCTAAGCACTATTCTTGTATCGGTTTTGCCTTTTTCTTCGATAGTTTCCTCATCGTAAGCCTCAGTCATAACAGCGAGGAACAGACGCTCAACACCGAGTGACGGCTCAATAACATACGGAATATATTTTTCATTTGTTTCGGGGTCTTGATAATCGAGTTTTTTACCGCTTGTTTCGATATGTCTTGTGAGGTCGTAATTTGTTCTGTCAGCGATACCCCAGAGTTCGCCCCAGCCGAACGGGAACAAGTACTCAAAATCGGTAGTTGCTTTTGAGTAGAAAGAAAGCTCTTCTTTTTCGTGGTCACGAAGGCGAAGATTTTCGGTTTTGATGTTGAGCGAGTAGAGCCAATCACGGCAGAAACTTCTCCAATACTCGAACCATTCGAGGTCGGTGTCGGGTTTGCAGAAGAACTCAAGTTCCATTTGTTCGAACTCACGCACACGGAATATGAAGTTACCGGGGGTAATTTCGTTTCTGAAAGATTTTCCGATTTGAGCAACACCGAACGGAACTTTTTTACGAGTCGTTCTTTGAATATTCGCAAAATTCACAAAAATTCCCTGAGCGGTTTCGGGGCGGAGATACAACTCATTTTTGGTATCCTCGGTAACGCCCTGAAAAGTTTTGAACATGAGGTTAAACTGTCTGATGTCAGTAAAATCATGTTTACCGCAGTTAGGACAAGGAATATTTTGTTCTTTAATATACTGAGTCATTTTCTCGTTAGACCAGCCGGCAACGTTTGTGCCGTCGAAATCCTCAATAAGATTGTCGGCACGGTGACGAGTTTTGCAGGCACGGCAGTCCATGAGAGGGTCGGAGAATCCGCCGAGATGACCGGACGCGACCCAAGTTTGCGGATTCATAAGAATAGCGGAATCCAAGCCAACATTATATTTGTTCTCCTGAACAAATTTTTTGAGCCACGCATTTTTTATATTATTTTTGAGTTGCATACCCAAAGGGCCGTAATCCCAAGTGTTAGCGAGTCCGCCATATATCTCACTGCCCGGATATACAAATCCTCTGCCTTTGCACAGCGATACAATTTTCTCCATAGTTTTTTCTGAATTGTTCATTTTTAAAATTCCTCCAAACACTGTAATTGTTGTATGTTTATTCTACCATCTTTTTTTTAATTTATCAACTTCTTTTTTTCTTCTTCTTTTTTTTG
>CACXHC010000306.1 GCA_902767285.1 uncultured Ruminococcus sp. | reverse complement strand
CCGAAGCCTGTTGAAACTCCGACTGCTGAAACCGCTGTTGATGAAAAACCAACAGTCGAAAAACCGGTGAAAAAAGTCAAAAAGCCGAAGCCTGTCGAAACTCCGATTGCCGAAACTGCTGTTGATGAAAAACCAACAGTCGAAAAGCCTGTTAAAAAAGTAAAAAATCCGAAGCCTGTCGAAACTCCGACTGCTGAAACCGCTGTTGATGAAAAACCAACAGTCGAAAAGCCTGTGAAAAAGGTCAAAAAACAGCAGACCGAAAAACCGAAATCCCGCAAAATTCCCGAAGTGGAAATTGTCGAGAAAGACGGTAAAAAAGCCGTTGTTACAAAGCCAATCGAAGAATCGGAATTTTCGTCTGATGACGTAGAAAAAAACAAAATTATCGCAGGAATGGCATATTTGGGAGTGTTGATAATCGCTCCTCTGACAAAAAAAGAAGAATCGGAGTTCTGCAAAGCACACGTCAAGCAAGGTGCGGTAGTATTTATTTATTCGCTGATAGTCGAGCTGTTGTCGCTGATGTTGGTGCTGGCACTTCGATTTGTTTTGGCGTGGCAGTTGGGCGTTCCTATGATTGTGTATCGAGTTCTGCTTTGGGCGGTCGGACTGTGCATGATGGCATTAGTATTCATACCGGCATTTAAGGGAGCATTGGGAGCATTCCGAGGCAAGTACGAAAAAATCGAATTTTTGCAAAAATTCATGAAAGAATAATTATTATTAAAAGTACTCCGATAAGTTTTTCGGAGTGCTTTGTTTGTGATGGTAGGTGAGAATTTATGAAAAAATTAATTTTTTCGATAATCTCACTTATTGCGTTTATGATTTTTACAATATTGCCGTTTCATGCGGAAGAATCGGAGTTCTGCATAAAACTTCCCGAAGTTGCAGAAAAAGGCTCTGAAATTTCAGCACTGATTTCGAGTGGAATTTCAGAGCCTGTGTATTCGTTTCGTGTGGATTTCGATATTTCGGAAAATTGCAAATTTATCAACTGCGAGATTTTGCAAAGCGGAGAAATATATACATCAGAGGTGAATAACAACCGTATTTCCATAATATGTATCGCTGATGATTATTTTGTTGACGGCGATGTTTTTGCAGTTAATTTCAAGGTGAGTAAAAAAGCCGAATCGTCATGCAAATTTTTTGTGGAATCGGTTTCGGTGATAAACCAAAAAATGGAAGATATTTCTCGTCACACGGTTTCGGAGTCCCGATTTTTGGTGAAAGATGATACTTCATCATCTGAAAAAATTCAAAATTCCGAAAAAATCGAAGAATCCGAAAAAAGCCAAAAATCGGAGAAATCATCTTCATCGAAATCAAAAAAAGAAAGCAGTAAAAGCAGTAGTTCCGAAAAATCCGTCAAATCAAAAAAGGAGATATCCAAACCAAGCCGAAAAACTATCAGTCAATCAAAAAATCATTTGGAAGATGCAGACGAAACCCCTGATTTTCCGAGATATTACGATACGTTGGAATCTTCCGACACTTTTGGAAAAACAGAAATAAAATATCTGCTTTTGGGAGTGTTTTCGTCTTTATTTGGCGTGGCGATATTTTTTGCGGTTTACAAATTTTTGAATCATGTTAAGTACAAGAAGTCAAATTTATGAGGTGAAATTGTGTCTAAAAAATCAAAAGCCGTAAAAACTAAACAAGAAATTTCAAAACCAATCCGAGAGCGTGATTATTCACTGGATTTGATAAGAATAATTGCAACATGGTCTGTAATATCGATTCACTTTTTGATGAATACGTCATTCTACACAGAACCTACAGCAAGTGACGGAATGTACGCTATGACCGTTTTAAGAACGTTTATGGGAATATGTGTACCGCTGTTTATAGTTCTCACGGGATATTTAATGCGAAAAAAGGAATTTTCCAAAAAATATTACGGCGGAATAAAGAAAACACTTTTTATTTACCTGATGGCGTGTATAGTCACGCTGATATTTAAACACATAAAATTCGGGGAAGAGTACGATTTCAAAAGTGTTCTTTTAGGTATACTTGGATTTGATGCGGCATATTATTCGTGGTACATCGAAATGTATATCGGACTGTTTTTGATTATTCCGTTTTTGAATCTCTCGTACAATGGTCTTAAGGATAAAAAGCAGAAGTTAGCATTAGTATTGACTCTCATGAGCATGACAATTCTCCCGACAATAATAAATGTTTATAATTTTGATATTCCAAATTGGTGGGATATGCCTGCACAAAGCAAAGAGTACAGTGCGATAATTCCTGATTGGTGGACTGCGATGTATCCGTTAGCATATTATTTTTTGGGTTGTTATTTAAGCGAGTTCAAACCCAAGATGAACAAATTTTTGAATATATTGCTTTTGGGTACAGCGGGAATGATATTTGCTGCATATAATTTTTACAGAAGCACCGGAACCGTGTTTGTAAAAGGCGTGTGGAACGATTGGAATTCGGTTCAGGATTACGTTTTGACTCTGCTTGTTTTTATTTTTTTATCGGGAATCAGTTTTGGAAAAGCTCCCGAATTTTTAAAGAAAATTTTGAAATCGGTATCGGATTTGTGTTTGGGAATATATCTTACATCGGGAATTTTTGACAAACTCGTATATGAAAAAGTTATCGCTGAAAATCCCAACATACCCGACAGATTTTCATATTATTTCAAGACAGTTCCGCTTGTTTTTGTAGGTGGAATGGCGGCATCGGCATTAATAAATCTGATGTATATGCTCATCATGAAGATTTCGTCTAAAGTAAAAAAATCGAAAGCATAACAAAAGGGTGTCGTGAAAAAATTGGCTTTTCTTGGGAAAACCTTTTTCTTATTCTCCGTGAGATTTTCTTGGGGAAACCTTTTTTGAAAAAAAGGTTTCCCCAAACCCCTTCCAAAAAACTTTAATATATGTTGTAAAGTTGTAAAGCATAGTTAGTATGCTATCCGTCACCGCGAGAGCGTGACGGAGGGTTGTTATGGTAATCTTATTGAAAAATACTTACTTCGATTCATAAATAACAAATCCGACTGCGTTGTTTGCAGTCGGATTTGTTTCAGTTTATAGAATGTTCGTTGAACCACATAAAATTTATATAGTAAAAGTTTTTTTTGCTTCTTTTTT
>CACXHC010000305.1 GCA_902767285.1 uncultured Ruminococcus sp. | reverse complement strand
CCGGGTGTACCCGCCCGCCGCGGACAGCCAAAAGGCGGTGATATCGTCCTCAAACCGTTTTTCGGTGGTGTCGGTGATGCTCATATTTGTCCCTTTCCGAGATTTAAATACAGTATTTGCTGGTTGACAAGTGCCATTTTTGGCATATAATAAAAATATAATTTAGTAAGGTACCGGAGGCTTGTTGTGCTTTTATTAAAGAACGCAAGTTTAAGGTCCCTCATATTAAAGACTGCAATGCAAATGTGTTTCATTTTTTGAAACTAATCATTGCGGTCTTTTCTTTCCCCAACGCAAAAAGTCATATATACGGATTAATCGCCTGAGGTTTATTGAGAGTTCTGTGTTTCCGTTCAAAACGTTCTCATTTGATTCAAGAATTTGCCTTAACACTTCATATAGTTCATCTACATCACATTTATCCTCTGTCAAATACCCCAACAACCTTGTTGCGCGTTTCAAATCTGTTTTCTCAGCATTCCACAATTCATGAACAGAAGAATAATTCAAATTTGATCGATTCTTTTTAATTGTATTTGATATTAAATCATCAAATTTCCGTGCGGCATGACTTTCGACAAGAGGGTAGTTTCCTTCCACTCCGGATAAGTATTTATGAACAGGGAAACAACCAGTTGCTCCTTTGAAAGCGCTTGAAAAGGATAAATCCAATCTTTGGTCAAGCGTGAACCCCAAGGAATCAAGTTCACCGGTAATGATATCTCTATACCATTTGTTTGAATCGACGAAACTTTTTAAACCGTACTCACCGGTATTAGAGAGCCCTATGGAAATGCAAAGCCGATCTTCGTCTATGTTTTTATCATCCAGTTGTGCCACCTGCATGAGTGGCCCTGGTTGAGAAGAAATAACATAAGAGAAAATATCTTCCTTGAATCTGCGCAACAGCCGTATGGATATTTTAGCTTCTTTGCTTGCCAACGCATCATATAACAAGCCGAAATTATCCATTGTAATGCGAGTCATGTTAAGCAAACGGCCATTCAAATCAATAGAAAACGGGCTAATCAACGCACCTTTTGTATCAGGTTTGTATTCGATAAACACAAATCTTTCTTGGAGTTTGTTGAATTTCTCGTCCGGCAAACACTCTGCAATATCAGACAAGATGTTTCTTATGTTTGCGTCAGTAATGGAGTAGCCGATGAAGATAATCGGATATTCCATAAAGATTGTCATAAGCTTTGCGGCTAAGTATTTGCTCTTTCCACTAAACTCTGTATAGTCGTGGTCGTTGATAACGATAGATGCAGGTTTCGTGATAGAACCATGAATTTTGTAAATCTCTGCTACACCTTGTATTGGTGAAAAGACTAATTCATTTTGCCCAACATAAGACTTATATCCATCAAACAAATTCTCAAAGAACAGATCATAATTTGTCGTAATGATTCCTGCAATATTCTTTTTTGAGATATTCTTTAATCTCGTTATCTCATCAATATAGCTAGGCAAGATGACAGAGTTTTTTTCGATCAATGAAGCTATCTCTGCTTTGAAAGGAGATACACCATTCTCCACAAAGTCAAGGTATTTATCATCTAATTGTCTGATAGATTCATCAGAAAACCATTTCTCATCAAAATCCTTTTGAATCAACGTCGCAGCCATCGGTAATGGTCCGTTCGTTGTTTGGATATCCTGCGCTTTTGTTTTATATGCAGTATAAGCGAAGCGATCAGAGCTAATTCTTTCTGCAAATGAACGTAAAAGCTCCTCCCAACTTGGAAGGCCATAGTACCGTTTCGTTATGCCTGAACCAACAAATAGAAAAGGAGTTGTGTTGAATCTTGCGACTACATCTGCTAACGTCATTTCGATATCCTCCTAACCTTCGATAGAATAATTATATCATGCTCCATTGAAATCCGCATCCATCCTCACGCATTTACACTTCTTTTTCCCGTGACGTATTCAAAGATTAAGGATTTCTTGTAGGATTCCATCTCCGCAAGGAATTTCTCTTTCTTTGCAATAAGAGCATCCACT
>CACXHC010000304.1 GCA_902767285.1 uncultured Ruminococcus sp. | reverse complement strand
GGAAACCTTTTTTGAAAAAAAGGTTTCCCCAAACCCCTTCCAAAAAACTTCTGTTTACAAATATAGATCATCAAAATTTTCGCCATTCGGAAAATGCTTGTGATAGTAGTTCATCAGATATATTTGAATTGCAACATCTCCGCCACGCTGAACGTTTGAAATCGCTGTTTTAACAAGACGTGATACTCTTTCTTCTGACATAGAAAATTCTTCGCAATCCAGCAAACGAGTCAGGAGTTCATAATTATTGTTTAATATAAAAGAAAGTGATATAAAGTGCAGACTTCCTCTTAAATATTTTTCGGCACTTGGGTTTTTGTTTTTATTATATAAAAGTATCGCCATAGTGCGTTTTATCGTTGGGGACAATTTTAAGCCAAAATCATTATTGACCAATATTTTTATTACGTTTCTCAGGTCAAATTCGATAAGTTGAATATAATTGCTTTTGAACTTCAATCCCCACACAGTGAGTTCGGAGAGTGCAGGACAACAAAAAAATACATTGCTGCCTGCTTTTGTAACGCTTTCGGGAATCTCTACACTTTCGAGGTCTGGAGATCTAAAAAAAGCACAGTTATGTATTGCAGTAACCGTATTAGGAATTATCACGCTTTTAACGCAACTTTTGCCGAAAGCACATTCGGCGATTTGCTTAACTCCCTCAGGGATAGTTACGTTTTTTTCCGAGCCTTGATATTTAATCAAAATACTGTTGCCGACTATTACGAAATCCTCTTTATGACTATCCATCCAAGGAGTTCTCGAAAAAGCGTTGTCGCCGATATAATTCAAAGTATCAGGAATTTTTATATCCTTTAATGAAGTACAAATTTTAAAAGCGTCCTCGCCCAAATATGTTACGGTATCGGGAATAACTATGCTTTTCAAGGAAACACATAAAAAGAAGGCTTTATCTCCTATTCGAGTAAGTTTGCTCGGAAGATTTATTTCCACAATCTCTTTACAGCCCAAAAAAGCGGAATCGTCTATTATTTCCACACTGTCGGGAATATTTATGCTCTTGAGCACTATACACTTATCAAAAGCAGAGTTGCCGATTTCGGTTACATCTCCGCAAATAGTAACTGTCGAAAGGGAACGGCAATTACTAAAAACACCACATTCGATTTTTGTTACTCCTTTAGGTATGGTAACACTTTTGATTTTATTACAATAATTAAAAGCGAACCGACCTATATAAGTCACCGTATCGGGAATATGAACAGAAGAAAGATTTCGGCAACCGTAAAAAGCTGAATTGCCGATTCGTGTTACGCTGTCGGGAATGGTCACGCTCTCCAAAAATTCACAAGAATAAAAAATATTCCCCCCTATATATTTAACCCCATCGGGAATTACAATGGACGGTTCATTCAAATTACACTTAATTAAAACATTATCTCCAATTATGACGAAATCATCGGTAAAAGTCCTATAAAATGGTGTTTCTTCAAAAGCACATATGTCGATATTTTTAATTGAACTCGGCAAATCTATATTTTCAAGTTCTTGACACTTAAAAAAAGCATAATTGCCTATTTCGGTTACACTCTCGGGAATGTTGATTTTTTTGAGCGACTTGCACGTATGAAAAGCTCCTGCACCGATTTTTTCAACACTTTTTGGAATAACCACGCTTTTTATAAAATCACAACAATGGAAAGCGTACTCATTTATTTCGGTAACTCCCTCGGGTATTACGACATGAGGGTCTTTACCTTTGTACTCCAACAAAACATTATTTCCCTCAATGATAAAGTCGCCGGGATAGTCATCATACCCTTTTGTGTTACAAAAGACATCTCGTGAAAATTTTTTGACCGTTTTGGGAATGGTTATCTCTTCCAACGACCCACAACCCATAAAAGCCGCCTCTAAAATATATTGCACGCTATCGGGAATTTTTACGCTTCTGATTGTAGTGCAATCTCCGAAAGCTCCCTCATCTATGACAATTACCCCATCGGGAATTATTACATCTGTTTCATCTTCATTTGGTATGTATTTAAGCAACACATTATTTTCAATTTCAAAAGACATTTTTATTCATCTCCTCGGGGGCTTTCTTGGGAAAACCTTTTTTGAAAAAAAGGTTTTCCCAAACCCTTTCCAAAAAACTTTAATTATGTAAAAATGTTTGTT
>CACXHC010000303.1 GCA_902767285.1 uncultured Ruminococcus sp. | reverse complement strand
TTTGCGAGTGTGCTGGAACTGGCAGACAGGCACGTTTGAGGGGCGTGTGTTGCATGACGTACGGGTTCAAGTCCCGTCACTCGCACTTGAAAAAGCTCTCGTGTTTTTGTGAACACGAGAGCTTTTTTCTATTCATCTTTATTCGATTCTTTTGTGATGAGGACTTTCGATATTCGTCTGTCCTCCATCTTTGTGATTGTGAGAACTATGCCTCCCACGGTGATGGACGGTTTTTCGCCCGGTTGGGGTATTTGATCGAGCTTTTCTAATATGAACGCTGCGAGCGTATCGCAGTCATCGGGGGCGTGGAGTGATTCGCCTATCAGCTCTTCAATATCTTCAATGGGGGTCAGACCATCTGCCGAAAACGAGTTTCCGTTTATCTTTTTTATGCTCTCGTCCTCGTCGTCGAATTCGTCTTGAATGTTGCCCAAAATCGTTTCTACAAGATCCTCCAGCGTGATTATGCCTTCTGTACCGCCGTACTCGTCTACTATTACCGCCATCTGCACTTTTTCATCACGCATGAGAGAAAACAGCGTTTCGCAGCTCTTGCTTTTCGGAACAAACGGCACTGTTCGTACTATCTCGGATAATTTGAATTTGTCTTTCATATTGTCGGCGATAACGTATTTGAGCAAATCTTTTACATATAAAACGCCGATTATACTGTCGATGTCATCATGATAAACGGGTATGCGGGAATATCCCGAGTCTATGGCAAGATGTACAGTTTCGTCAAGTGTTGCCGTGTCCTCAAGTGCGGTTATGTTTATGCGGTGAGTCATTATCTCGCCAATTATGCGGTCGGTAAAATCGAAAATATTCTCAATACGGTTTTTTTCGTGTTCTTCAATACTTCCGTTTTCCTCGCCCTCATCTATCAGGTCGAGAATTTCTTCTTCGGTGATTTCCTTTTTCTTTATGCCCAAAAATTCGGCGATGGTTGATTTCTGTCGTTTTTTGTCTTTTCGGGCTGACTTTCCCGAACTGTCATCTGACATACAATAAGCACTCTCCCAATACAAATATTTATAATTGATGATAATAGCATACAACATTCTTTAACTTTTTTCAAGAGTTTATGCAAAATAATGAAATTGTTTATTTGTACAATATTCATATTCGATTTATGTTAATAATGTAAAATTTGTAAAAACTATTGAAAAATTGCTGACAAAGAAATATAATATAATATGTAAAAATACTTCGAAAAGAGGGGACTTTTGTATGAGTGATAAAAAAGGTCTTGTTGCCGAGTTTAAGGAGTTTATCGCCAGAGGTAATGTTATGGATCTCGCTGTCGGTGTTATCATCGGTGGTGCGTTTCAAAGTATTGTAAGCTCGTTGAGCGGTGATGTTATCATGCCCGCTATTCAGCTTCTTATTGGAACAGTTGCCGGCAATAAATATGTAAACCCCGAAACCGGTGAGCCTGATTTCGAAAAAATGACCGCTGCTTTGAATGTAGGTACAATCAAGTTTGGTTCGTTTATTGCGGCAATCATTAACTTTTTGATAATGGCGATCATTATATTCATGATCGTAAAGGCTTTTAACAAGATGATGGATTTGGGCAAAAAAGTGGCTAAAGGCGAAAAAGAAGAAGCTCCCGCCGAACCTACTACTAAAGAATGTCCGTTCTGCTTGAGTGCTATTCCGATAAAGGCTACTCGTTGCCCGCACTGTACTTCACAGCTCGAAAAAGAAAAAGAAGAAAAATCCAAAAAATAATTTATCCAATCAGCAAAACGCCCGATATTCGGTATCGGGCGTTTTTTCGTTTTATTGCTGTTCGGTTGGCTCTTTCTTTAGGCTGATTTTTCCCGATTTTTTTATGTGAGTCCCTATTATCTCCGAAACGTCACTTATTGCAATAAATGCCGAGCTGTCTATATTATTTATAATATCCTTTAGTTCGTGTATCTCGAATCGGGTGAGAACACAATACAAAATAACCTTTTTTCCGCTGACGAGTCCTTCGCCTTCCATAATAGTAACGGTTCTGCCGAGTTTTTCGAATATTTGTGACGAAATTTCCTTTGCATCATTGGTGATTATCATAGCGGCTTTTGTTTGCTCCATTCCGTTTTCGACAATATCAAGCACTTTTGATGTGATAAAATATGTGAGAAGGCTGTACATCGCTCTGTCAAATCCGAAAAGAAATCCCGCTGTTGTGAAAATGAAAATATTGAAAACAAGCACGACTTTTCCTACCGGAAATTTGAATTTTTTATTGAGCAAAATAGCCACGGTTTCGGTGCCGTCAAGACATCCGCCAAATCGAATGACTAATCCAACACCTACGCCGAGAATCACTCCTCCGAAACATACCGCCAAAAGATATTCCGATGTTATATTTTTGAATGGGGCGAATATCTCTAAAAATGCCGAAAATATCGCCATTCCTACGGCTGATTTTATTATGAACCAATGCCCCATCTTTTTTGAGCCGACTATCAAAAAAGGTATATTCAGTACAACAGTGAGAAGTCCCAGCGGAATTTTGGTTAAACTGCTTATCATGATTCCTATTCCGACAATACCGCCGTCAAGAATGGTGCATGGAACCAAAAATTCCTCAATAGCAAATGCAGCGATTATTGCACCGATTATAATTCCTACAAAGTCGGCAACAATGCGAATTTTCTTGTTATTAAATATTTTTAAAGGCATAATTTTTTGTTACACACCTTTCTTTTTTTTGGTAATTCGTATATAATAATATTACCACACATTCAAAATAGGAGCAAGAAAAATGAATAAAAAACTAAATCTTATTTCAATTTTTATGATTATTGCGATTGTGTCCGGTTGTGCGAATACTGCCGCTATTCCCGAAGAGGAAGATAAGCTCGAACCCGGTGAGGTCATTT
>CACXHC010000302.1 GCA_902767285.1 uncultured Ruminococcus sp. | reverse complement strand
TCACTAAACTTGGAAACTGGTGTTTTTCAAAAAAAGAAGAGAAAATAAGCAACAAATCAGAGATTTCTCAGGGATGTTTTTTTCACAGCCTCAAATAAAAGTTAATACACATAAAAAAACTAACAGTAATGAAAAAAAGTTATGAACATTTATCAAAGTTTTTTTTGCTTCTTTTTTTTTCAAAAAAAAGAAGGAAAAAGACTTGACTAATCAGACAATATATGCTATATTATTAAGGCACGACTGCACAAGATATGCGTTGAAGCGGGAGGTTGCGGCAATAAGCCGGTTTTTCCGTGGAGTATGTCCGATTTTAAACCGGGCGACAGAAATATTGAGTATTTGTTTAATGCTAAAACTGCATTGAACAGAGTATTCTTTTGCCAAATTTTCCCGGTAAGCCTTTTGAGGCTTTGCCGGATTTTTAATGACTAACAGTTGAAACACCCGGAAAGGTGTATAAGCAAAATCAACAAAAGTCGGCGAATTTTGTGGAGATTGGCTCGATTGTCCCCGAAAAAGTATTTTATTTTAGGAGGCGATTTAAGTGGCAGTCAAAGAAAAGGTAAGAATCAGAATAAAGGGTTATGATTACAGACTCGTTGATGATTCCGCAGAGAGAATTGTCGAGGCGGCAAAGCGTACAGGTGCAAGAGTTTCAGGCCCCGTTCCGCTCCCCACCGAAAAGCAGATCATCACTATTCTTCGTGCTGTTCATAAGTACAAAGACAGCCGTGAACAGTTCGAAATGAGAACCCACAAGAGACTTATCGATGTTATCAGACCGTCTGAGAAAACTCTCGACGCTCTGGCAAATTTGGAACTCCCTGCTGGTGTTGACCTCGAAATCAAATACTAAGCACGTTCTTATCGCCGTCACTTTGACGGAGTGAAGATCAAAACGTGCTGCGTTTGATCAGATGCTCAACCAACCGCATTCAGAGTCATGTTGGTGATCACCAACCAATAACTTATTAGGAGGCTATAAAAATGCAAAAGGCTATTATTGGCAAGAAGATTGGCATGACGCAAATCTTCAACGATGCCGGCAAAGTCGTTCCGGTAACTGTTATTGAAGCAGGCCCCTGTGTCGTTTCTATGAAAAAAACAGTTGAAAACGATGGCTATGACGCTGTTCAGCTCGGCTACGGTGACCTTAAGCCGAAAAAAGTGAACAAGGCTATGGAGGGACATTTCAAAAAAGCAGATGTCGCTCCCAAAAGAACTCTCAGAGAGTTTAGATTCAATGATACCAGTGCTTATGAAGTCGGTCAAATCGTTAAAGCAGATATCTTCGCAGTAGGCGATAAAATCGATGTTACAGGTACAAGCAAGGGTAAAGGTTATGCAGGCGTTATTAAACGCTGGAACTTCCAAAGACTGAAAGAAACACACGGTTCAGGCCCTGTCGCTCGTCACGGCGGTTCAATGGGTGCTTGCTCCACTCCCTCAAGAGTTTGGAAAGGCAAAAAAATGGCAGGTCACCTCGGTGTTGAAAAAGTTACTGTTCAGAACCTCGCTGTTGTTAAAGTCGATGTCGAAAATAACCTCATCGCAATCAAAGGAGCTATCCCCGGCCCTAACGGCGGTACAGTAGTTCTCAAAGACAGCGTTAAGGCGTAAGGAGAAAGGAAAGGAGGAATTAAGATGCCAAGTGTAAAAGTAGTGGACATGAAAGGCTCGCAAATGGGTGATATAACCCTTAGTGATTCTATCTTCGGAATTGAACCTAACGCCGCAGCAATGCATACATTAGTTGTTAATTATCTTGCAAACCAGCGTCAAGGTACACAATCCGCTCTCACTCGCTCAGAGGTTAGAGGCGGCGGCAAAAAACCGTGGCGTCAAAAAGGTACAGGCCACGCCCGTCAAGGCTCTATAAGAGCCCCTCAGTGGACAAAAGGCGGCGTTGTGTTCGCACCAAAACCCAGAGATTACAGCTTCTCTGTAAATAAAAAAGTAAGACGTTTGGCTATGAAATCTGCTTTCTCGTCAAAAGCTCAGGATAACGATATTATCGTTGTTGACAGCATTACTCTCGATGATTATAAAACTAAAGAGATCGTTAAAATGCTCGAAGCAATCGGCTCAACTAAAAAAGCTCTCATCGTTCTTCCCGAGGTCGATAAGAAAGTTATTAAATCAGCATCTAATATACCCGGAGTTAAAACAGCTCAGGTTAATGAGTTGAATGTTTATGATATGCTTAATGCAGATAAACTTATCATCGTTAAAGCTGCTGTCGAAAAAATTGAGGAGGTGTACAAATAATGTTTGCACAGGATATTATAGTTCGTCCCATTATTACCGAGAAAACTATGCTCGGTGTCGCTGATAAAAAGTACACTTTCGAGGTTGCTAAGTCCGCTAACAAAATCGAAATCGCAAAAGCAGTTGAAAAACTCTTTAATGTAAAAGTAAGCAAAGTCAGCACCGTTAATGTTCGTGGCAGACTTCGCCGCCAGGGAAGAAATCAGGGCTATACAAGAGCTTGGAAAAAAGCTTATGTAACCCTTACTCCCGAAAGCAAGGAAATAGAATTTTTTGAAGGCATGATGTAAGTCTTTAATTAAAAAGACAGAATGTATGGGGTGCCAGCCCCGCAAAGCCATCATAGGAGAGTGAAATCATTGGCTATTAAAGTATATAAACCGACTACTAACGGCAGACGTAATATGTCGGTAATCAACTACTCCGAGCTTACAAAAACTTCTCCCGAAAAAAGTCTTCTCGAACCTATGAAGAAACATTCGGGCAGAAATAGCTACGGAAGAATTACTGTTCGTCATAAGGGCGGCGGAAATCGCAGAAAATATCGTATAATCGACTTCAAACGCCAGAAAACAGGCGTTGAGGCTGTTGTTAAAACCCTTGAGTACGATCCTAACAGATCCGCATTCATCGCTCTTGTAGAGTATACAGACGGCGAAAAAGCTTATATAATCGCACCTCAGGGTCTTAAGGTGGGCGATAAAGTAATGTCGGGTGCAGATGCAGATATTACAGTCGGCAACGCACTCCCGCTCGCAAATATTCCCACAGGTACTTTCGTACACAATGTAGAGATTTACCCCGGCAGAGGAGCTCAGCTTGCACGTTCAGCTGGTATCATGGCTCAGCTCATGGCTAAAGAAAACGGCATGGCTCTTTTAAGACTTCCTTCGGGAGAACTCAGAAACGTTCCTGCTGAGTGTATGGCTACAATCGGTCAGGTCGGTAATCCGGATCATATCAATGTTAAAGTTGGTAAGGCAGGCCGTAAAAGACACATGGGCGTTCGTCCTACCGTGAGAGGTTCCGTTATGAACCCCAACGATCACCCGCACGGCGGTGGTGAAGGTAAAAGCCCCGTAGGTCGTCCCGGCCCTGTAACTCCGTGGGGTAAACCTGCACTCGGTTACAAAACAAGAAAGCACAAGAAGAGTTCTGATAAGCTGATTGTTAAACGCAGAAATGGTAAGTAATACAATTGCTTATTCGAGAAAGGAGCTTAATAAAATATGAGCAGAAGTGTTAAAAAAGGCCCTTATGTGCAGCCTGTTCTCATGAAACGTGTTCTTGAAATGAACGAAACCGGTGAGAAAAGAATCCTTAAAACATGGAGCAGAAGCTCAACAATCCTCCCCGAGTTCATAGGTCATACATTCGCAGTTCATGACGGACGTAAACATGTTCCGGTTTATGTTACCGAGGATATGGTAGGTCATAAGCTCGGTGAGTTTGCACCTACAAGAACATTTAAGGGTCACGCAGGTTCTAAAACTAATAAAAAGTAATGCCGAAAGGAGTATAAAGTAATGGAAGCTAAGGCTTGTTTGAAATATGCCCGTATCTCACCGAGAAAAGTTTCTATTGTTCTTGATCTTATCAGAAATAAACCGGTGGACGAGGCTATGGCTATTCTTCAGCATACTCCCAAGGCCGCTTGCGAGGATCTCCAGAAATTGCTTAAGTCGGCTATGGCAAATGCTGAAAATAATCATGATATGAAAACCGATAATCTTTATATATCGGAATGCTATGTGAGTCAAGGCCCGATTCTTAAACGTATTCGCCCCAGAGCTCAGGGCAGAGCATTCAGAATAGATAAGAAAACATCGCATATCACACTTGTTCTCAAAGAACAGGAAGTATAAGAAAGGGAGGTAAATTTCAATGGGACAGAAAGTACATCCGCACGGTATGCGTGTCGGCGTAATCAAAAATTGGGATTCTCGCTGGTATGCAGACGATAAGGATTTCGGAGATACACTCGTCGAAGACTAT
>CACXHC010000301.1 GCA_902767285.1 uncultured Ruminococcus sp. | reverse complement strand
AATACAGGTAATGTTTCCTGCTATGTTCGTGTATATGCCGATTTTTCAGATGGAGAGATTAGAAAAATCTCCTATATTTCGAATTATTCCGGTACAGATCCTGTATTAGATGAAGCACAGTTTTCAGATGGAACGTATGTGGATTCTTTAGCAGATAGTATTACTCCAGATAATCCGTATCATTTTTATAAGGCGGATCGAGATACCACCGGTTCGGATAATTATGTTAATCATCTTCCGGAAGGTTGGGTGTTTATCCCTGATGATGCTACAGGGGGTGATGCGGCCTTAAGCGGATACTATTATTACACTAAGAAAGTTGCACCCGGAGAAGTGACACCATCATTGTTTCGCTATTTTTTAACGACGTATCCTGATACAGATCATATACAGCAGTTTGATGTACTGATTTATGCGGAATCAGTTCAGGTGACAGATTCCAATGGATATGATTTTACAGATGATACGGCTCCTGATGGTGATGCGGCTTGGAAGAAAGCTTGGAAAGCGTTTTTGCAATAAATGAAGATTATGTTATGTATGTTGCTATTTGCAAGTGGAGATAATGTTTGCAAATAGCAACATTTGTATTGTAAATGTCTGGTAATACTTTCAGATTTTTTCTTTATATTCGTGTACGAACATGAAGAATTATATTTACAAATTTGAGTTTTATTGATAAACTAATTTGAGACTTGACATATTACCGAAAACAGAAAGCGGGAAGATTTCATGAAAGCGAAAGAACATATTATCAAAGAGATTTTGCCGGGTTCTATTGCTGAAGAATTCGAATTGGAACCGGGAGACATTCTTCTAAAGATAAATGATAATGAAATAGAAGATGTGTTTGATTATCAGTTTTTTGTGGAAGATGAATATATTGAAGTGCTCGTCAGAAAGCCGGATGGTGAAGAATGGCTGTTGGAAATCGATAAGGACCCGGATGAGGATCTGGGGATTGTGTTTGAGAATGGACTGATGGGAGATTATAAAAGCTGTCAGAATAAATGTATGTTCTGCTTTATTGACCAGATGCCAAAAGGGATGAGAGAGACTCTGTATTTTAAAGATGATGATTCCAGACTATCATTTTTGCAAGGAAATTATATTACGCTTACCAATATGTCAGACCGGGATATTGACAGAATTATCAGATATCATTTAGGTCCGATTAATATCTCTGTTCATACGACAAATCCCGATCTTCGGTGTGAAATGTTGAAAAACCGTTTTGCAGGTGAGGCGTTAAAAAAGATTGAAAAACTATATGAAGCCGGAATCGAAATGAATGGACAAGTTGTTCTCTGCAAAGGAGTGAATGACCATGAAAAACTGGCTGGAACCATAGAAGACCTTGAAGCGTACGCGCCTGTGATGCAGAGCGTATCCGTTGTGCCGGCTGGTCTTACAAAGTACCGGGAAGGCTTATATCCTTTAGAAAGTTTTGAAAAAGAGGATGCCGTTGAAGTCATTGATTTGATTGAAACCTATCAAAAACTTTTTTTTGAAAGACATGGATTACATTTTATCCATGCCAGTGATGAGTGGTATATTATGGCGGGAAGAGATTTCCCGGAAGAAGAAAGATACGATGGCTATCTTCAATTGGAAAACGGCGTGGGAATGATGCGGCTTTTATGGAATGAGTTTGTTGAGGCATATCATGCGATTGATGTTAAAGCAGATCATCAGAAAATAGAGGTTTCTATTGCTACCGGTGTTTTGGCATTTGATCTGTTAAAAAAAATGTCAGGTATGCTGGAAGAAAAAATACCGGGACTCACGATTCACTGCTATCGAATTGTGAATCATTTCTTTGGAGAGACGATTACCGTATCAGGTCTGATCACCGGAACGGATTTGATCGCACAGCTAACCGGAAAACAGCTTGGAAGCAGGTTATTACTTCCCAATAATATTCTTCGAAGCGGTGAAGATGTGTTTTTGGATGATTATACGTTAAAAGAAGTATCAGAGGCAATCGGAACCGAAATTGTCATTACTCCTTCAGATGGAAAGGGATTTGTAGACAGTGTTCTAGGCATGTATAATGGGAAAGAAAGAGGAAAAAACGGAAATTTTGTGTATATAGATGCCTATCCGGATCACTGAATAGATAATTTCATTGCAAAATGATATGAATGAGAAAAAAAGAAAGGATTCTTATAAAATGAGAAAACAGGTTGTTGCAATTGTTGGCAGACCGAATGTTGGAAAGTCAACATTGTTTAATGCACTTGCGGGAGAGATGATTTCGATTGTGAAAGATACTCCCGGAGTGACAAGAGACAGAATATATGCAGATGTGACATGGCTTGACCAGACATTTACTATGATTGATACAGGTGGTATTGAGCCGGATTCGAGTGATATTATCTTGTCGCAGATGCGTGAACAGGCACAGATTGCCATTGACACGGCAGATGTGATCGTTTCTATGACGGATGTAAGACAGGGGCTTGTGGATGCGGATTCCAAAGTGGCGGATCTTTTGAGGCGAAGCCACAAACCGGTTGTTTTAGTTGTCAATAAAGTAGATAGTTTTGATAAAATGATGCCGGATGTGTATGAATTTTATAATCTTGGAATCGGTGATCCGATACCGGTTTCAGCAGCTTCACAGCTTGGAATCGGTGATATGTTAGATGAGATCATCAAAAATTTTCCAGATGATGCAGGAAAAGATGAAGAAGATGAACGTCCGCGTGTAGCAATCATCGGAAAACCGAATGTAGGAAAGTCGTCCTTAGTCAACCGTCTGTTAGGAGAAAACAGAGTGATTGTATCCGATATTGCAGGAACGACAAGAGATGCTGTCGATACTGTCATTAAATATAATGGAGAAGAATATGTATTAATAGATACAGCAGGAATGCGTAAAAAGGGTAGAATATTTGAATCTGTAGAAAAGTATTCGTTAATTAGAAGTTT
>CACXHC010000300.1 GCA_902767285.1 uncultured Ruminococcus sp. | reverse complement strand
CTTCTTTAGTAACGCCAGCACCCTTAACAACTGCTGTGAGGATTGTTGTGGAACCTGTCGGAACCGGTACACGCTGTGCAGAACCGATGAGTTTGCCGTTGAGTTCGGGAATTACAAGACCGATTGCCTTTGCAGCACCTGTCGAGTTAGGAACGATGTTTGCAGCACCTGCTCTTGCTCTTCTAAGATCGCCTTTTCTGTGCGGGCCGTCGAGAATCATCTGATCGCCTGTGTAAGCGTGAATTGTACTCATGATACCGCTCTGAACCGGTGCATAGTCATTAAGAGCTTTTGCCATAGGTGCAAGACAGTTTGTTGTGCAAGATGCAGCAGAAATAATTGTATCATCTGCTGTGAGAGTTTTCTCGTTAACGCTGAATACGATTGTCTTGAGGTCGCTGCCTGCCGGAGCAGAAATAACAACTTTCTTCGCACCTGCGTCAATGTGAGCCTGGCTCTTTGCTTTGGAGCAGTAGAAACCTGTGCATTCGAGAACTACGTCAACACCAAGTTCGCCCCAAGGAAGCTTTGTAGCATCTGCCTGAGCGTAAATTGTAAGAGTTTTTCCGTCAACTGTGAGAGTACCTTTCTCGTCATCAGCCTCAACAGTGTGAAGGCCCTCGCCTATTTTACCGCAATAACCGCCCTGTGCTGTGTCGTACTTAAGAAGATTTGCGAGCATTGAAGGCTTTGTAAGATCGTTGATAGCAACTACCTCGTAACCCTCTGCACCGAACATCTGACGGAACGCAAGACGACCTATACGGCCGAAACCATTAATTGCAACTTTTACTGCCATAGGATTTATCCTCCTCTAAAAATAAAATTTAAATAAATTCATAAAACTATCAAATAGTTCGCTATATATTTTACACTATTTTTTAAGATTTTACAAGTCCTTTATGGAAATTTGTTGGAAAATTATAAAAAAATTTTTCAAAATTTACCGTTTGTTAAAAATCATTATTGACAAATCTCTCTGTTAAATGTAAAATATTATAGGGAGTGTGTTTTACTGTTGTCATCTAACCGCACGCCTGTTTGTAAGCAATTTTATGCTTATTTTCCGGATAATCGGACTCGGTGCCGTTTCTTATATATATAGATGGGTTTTTGAGTTAAAAACTCATCGCTTTGTTATAATTTTGTCCTATCATTTCACCGGTATTATCGATTTGTACAGCCGTTTTTTCAGGCTTGATATACTTTAGATATATGTGATAAGAGTCAGTTTACAATTTAATAATCAAGAGATGGCCTTCGAGTCTCTTTATCTTTTTTTGCTGCTGTATTTTAATCAGCAAGTTCATTCTTATTATTTAAATCGAAAGAAGAAAAAAAAAGACAAGGAGGTATCAAACAGCTATGCCAATATGGTTGGGTTTTCTGCTTATTATAGTTGTATCTGCCATAACGGGTATCGTTTGCTTTAAATTCGGCGTTGATTACCGAAAGAAAATTGCTGAACAGGCTATAGGGTCTGCCGAGCAAGAGGCAAAGCGTATCATGGAAGATGCTGTTAAAGAAGCAGAAGCTAAGCAGAAAGAGTATGTGCTTGAGGGTAAAGACGAGGTTCACCGTTTCAGAACCGAAACCGAAAAAGACCTTAATGCACGACGCAAGGAAATTCAGCGTCAGGAAAGACGTGTTCAGCAAAAAGAGGAAACCCTCGACCGCAAAATGGATAACCTTGAAAAGAAAGAAGACAACGTTGCCAAAAAGCTTAAACAGGCAGATGAAAAGCTTGCCGAGGCAGAAGCTATCAAACAAAAAGAATCCGAAGTTCTTGAGAAAATTTCGGGACTTACAAAAGAACAGGCTAAAGATTATATACTTAAGAATCTTGATGCCGAACTTACTCACGAAAAAGCTATCCGCATAATCGATTTTGAACAGAAACTTCATGAGGAATCGGAAAAACGTGCAAGAAATATAATCTCTCTCGCTATTCAAAGATGTGCGTCCGACCACGTTACCGAAGCTGCTGTTTCGGTTGTTCCTTTGCCTAATGAGGAAATGAAGGGCAGAATAATCGGACGTGAAGGAAGAAATATTCGTACACTCGAAACTTTAACGGGTGTTGACCTTATTATTGACGATACGCCCGAGGCGATAACTTTATCTTGTTTTGAACCTGTAAGACGTGAGATTGCTCGTGTCGCTCTCGAACGACTTATAACTGACGGACGTATCCACCCTGCCCGCATAGAAGAAGCCGTTGACAAGGCTCGCCGTGATGTTGAATTAATCATAAAATCCGAAGGCGACAGAGCCGTTCTCGAAGTCGGCATAAACGGTATGCACCACGAACTTATTAAACTTTTGGGCAGACTCCGCTATCGTACAAGCTATGGTCAGAATGTTCTCGAACATTCGCTGGAAGTTGCGTGGCTTGCAGGCATGATAGCAAGCGAACTCGGTATGGATCCGACACTTGCAAAAAGAGCCGGTCTTTTGCATGACATCGGAAAGGCTCTTGACCACGAAATCGAAGGTTCTCACGTTGAAATAGGCGTTGACGTTGCCCGCAAATATAAGGAAAGCGAGCAGGTAATTCACGCAATTCAGGCACACCACGGCGATATTGAAGCCAAAACTATTGTTGCGTGTATAGTTCAGGCGGCGGACGCTATCTCGGCGGCTCGTCCCGGTGCAAGACGTGAAAATCTCGAAAACTATATCAGACGACTTCAGAAACTGGAAGAAGTTGCTTCTTCGTTTGAAGGCGTTGAAAGTTGCTTTGCTATTCAGGCAGGACGTGAAATCCGTATCATGGTAAAACCCGAAATCGTAAAAGATGAGCGTATGATTCCCCTCGCAAGAGAAATATGCAAAAAGATCGAAACTGATCTCGAATATCCCGGACAGGTAAAAGTCAATATAATAAGAGAATCGAGAGCTGTCGATTTCGCAAAATAATAATTAAAGGTGCTGTGAAAAATTGGCTTTCTTGGGAAAACCTTTTTTGAAAAAAAGGTTTTCCCAAACCCTTTCCAAAAAACTTTAATTGT
>CACXHC010000299.1 GCA_902767285.1 uncultured Ruminococcus sp. | reverse complement strand
TACCATAAAAAAGTTTTTTGGAAAGGGTTTGGGAAAACCTTTTTTTCAAAAAAGGTTTTCCCAAGAAAAGCCAATTTTTCACAGCACATTAATTTTGTTGCTGACAGAGGCCATATAAAACGAAAAAATTCACATCCATTTTTTCTTTTTGAATATGATTGCGTTGATAATAACAATTACAACACTAATAATTGCGAGAATAGGATAACTCCATTTATACTCAAGTTCGGGCATATAACGAAAATTCATACCATACCAGCCTACTATAAGCGTAAGAGGCATAAAAATCGTGGTAACGGCAGTAAGAATTGTCATTATATTATTTTGTTTTATATCGAGGTGCATTTTGTAAAGATCTCGAATTTGCATTGTGTAGTCGCTTATTCCGGCGGAAGTATCGCACAAACGCTCTATTCTGTTAGCAAACAATCTAAAATAACGCAGATTTTGTTTTTTAAAGAAATTATTTTCGTTTTCCTCTAAAATTTCGGCAAGGTCAAGCAGTTGTTCGTAGTGATTATGAAGGTCACGCACATCGCCTCTAATATCGTTAACTCTGTCTATTTTGATATTCCCTTCTTCTCGTGTGATTTCTTTTTCCATACCATAAAGTTCCCATTCATAACGAGAGAGAAGTTGCTGGTCGCCTAAAACAAGGCGGTCGAGAAAATCATACAAAAAGCGTTCCAAACACGGCATTCTCCACTTTTTTGTTTTTTGAAGCTGTTTGACAATATCGAATGCCATACCGCTGTCATCAATAAAAACGATACCTTTTTCATCAAGAGCAAAAGCGAACACTGTATCTTCTTGAGAAAAATCGAGCCTGTTCGGAATCGAAAAAGTTCCTGTAATAGAGTCATAGTTTACCTCGGCTTTAGTAACAACTATTTCGGATTCGCTCGGGTCAATTTCAATACCCATATCGAATTGATCACGTCCGGACTCCCATTCTTTTTTTGTCATAATTGCAACATACGGAGCGTTTTTTTTCTCCGGCTTTGAATTATCATATAGAGTTAAAGTTTCGCCTATGAAAAAAAACATAAATTCACCTCATTGTATTACTCAAAAAAATCATTATCTCTGAAGATTCCTGTCAAAACAGAAGGTCGCCACGCACGTCTTAGCCTTTCCTTGGTTGCTTGTCGTGACATTCTTCTGTATTCTCCGTATGAATAAAGGATCATCACTATTCCTATAACCAAAGCTCCGATTTCCACCTCATAAAAATCTTCCGAAAGA
This sequence comes from uncultured Ruminococcus sp., assembly GCA_902767285.1. Lineage (GTDB taxonomy): Bacteria > Bacillota > Clostridia > Oscillospirales > Acutalibacteraceae > RUG592. Next base: position 7,134 of record CACXHC010000299.1, on the reverse strand, counting down.
TTTTTTAAAGTGTGCTTAACCATAGCCACATCGCTTACGTCTGTCGGATCGCCTTTTTTAACGTATACCCACACCGAATCATTAACTCCGGCTTTTTCGGAAACAGCCACTTTTTCTTCGTAATTTTTTTTGTTATATTCGTACTCCAACATAACGATGCTTGCTTTGTCGGCGTTGTCTTTCGGATTTACAAGAGAAGTAACAACTCCGGATGTACGTTCCATAGATAACATTCCGCAGTCGGTTTCATCTATAATAAAGAACAGCAAAAACGTCATAATCATTGTACAAAGACTTATTATTACAACAACTATTCCCACTTTTCTAAGGAGCGGATAATCACGATCCAAAAAAGGATCAATGAAAGAAGGATATGTATTATTCATTTTAAAGAGCTTTTTTTCTCGTTCACGTTGAATTTTATTTTTTTCACGTTCTTTTAAAGCCTCTTCGTAGCTCATAGGTCTGTAACCGTTATTATCCTCCATATACATAATCCCCCTTTGGTAATTTTAAAAAATTGCTTATTTACAATTAATTATACAATGCGATTATTAGTTTTGTCAAGATTCGTGTACGCCCGAATGTTTTTTGCTTATTGAATACTTGAAATCCTTGTTGATTTGTGCGGATATGATGTGTTATAATACATAAAAGAAAGAAAACCAAGCAAAATCTAAAAATAGGAGAGTATGTGTGTAATGCAAGATAACGATATAACTTTACCCGAGGAATTATACAGTGTATTAGCAGATTTTCTTAATAAAAAGAATAATATTGAAGTGCTTAACAGTATAAGAGGAGAATACGGTGTGCTTAATTGCCTTATGGATATGGAAGAAGGAGCGTCCGCCGGAGAATTGGGCAAAAAACTCCATGTTGTTCCGGGAAGAATAGCCGATATACTTAACAGCCTTGAGCAAAAAGATCTTATTGTTCGCAAAAGAAACGAGAACGATAGAAGAGTTGTCAAGGCATATATCACAGAAAAAGGAAAACAAGTTTCAATTGAAAAACGCACCGAAATCCACAACAACTACAAAGGACTTTTTAAGATATTGGGAGAAGATGACGTAAGAGAATTAATACGACTTCTCAAAATAGTTCTGTCATATTATCCCGATGAAAACGATGCAAAATAAGCATTAAAAAATAAATATAAAATTATCGTATCTTTGGTAGTTATGTCAATTGAAATTAGTATGATAATGACGTATAATTATTTCGCAATATGAAATGTTCGCGTTGCGAAGTTTTTGATTTGCTTTTGCAAATATCATGTTGAAAAAAGAGATACAAAAAACAGAAAGGTGATTTAAATGCAAAAAAATATCGGCGGCATTATTCGTGAATGTTATCCTTTGACACCGTCACAGTTGGTTCACATTTTTACATTGAAATACAGCCCTACACAAGAGATCGTTAACATCGGTACAGGTCAGTATCTTCAAACCAAACTCAATGTAGCGGCTCTTCGTGAAGCACTCAACAGAGCTGTTGAAAGATGCGAGTCAATGAGAATGAGAATTTGGAAAGATCCCGAAACAGAAGAAATGTGGCAGTATATAGAGCCGTATCAGAACGAGTATTTCGAGTATTACGATTTTTCCGAATGGCAAGAAGATAAGGTCACCGAAGTTCTTACAAAGTGGACTTCTCAGCCCTTCGATACTTTTGGCGGCAAGCTCTCCCGAATTGTCATTGTATCTCTTCCGAATGGTTATAACGGCTATTATTTCAACGTTCATCACGCTTGTATGGATTCAGGTTCGGTTATCGCTTTCGCCAAAGACGTTATGGAAATTTACAGCAGTCTTTTGTATGGCTTGCCGTATCCGAAGCCGATGACATCTTATATTGAGTCTGTTAAGAAAGATCTTGAGTATGAAGGCAGCCGCAAGCAAAAGAGAGATGAGGCGTTCTGGCATAAACAACTTGACATGGGCGAGCCGATATACACCGATTACAGAGGCAAGGAAAAACTTTTGGAGTACAGAGCGGCAAGCGGAAATCCAAACCAAAGATTCGGTATGCTCACAAGTTCCAACGGTGACGGTGCTACAATTACATACGAACTTGATGTTGATTCCACAAACAAAATCCTCGATTTTGCACACGAACACGATATTCCCGTAAGTGCGGTGATTCTCCACGCTATCAGAACCGTTCTTTCAAAATTCAACGATGAAGAAACAGATATAACTATCAGAGATTTCGTAAGCAGACGTTCCACCGTTCTCAACAAGAAATGCGGAGGAGTAAGAATGCACTGCTTCCCGCTCAGAACGATAATGCCTCTTGATACGACCGTTCTTGAGTCCATGCAGATTATCAAAAAAGCTCAGGAAGAGTTATTTATACACGCAGATTATTCAACCCTTAAATATATGGCTGAAACAAGAGAGCGTTACGGCGTTGCTCCCGGCGGAAGTTATCACAGCATGAATTTTACATATCAGCCGGCAACACTCAACAGCGTTGTTCCGTATCTTAAAAATATCGGATTTAAGAGCAGATGGTACAGCTCCGGCAAACAACCGCAGCCTATGTATATAACAGCTATGCACAGACCCGGTGACGGCGGTTTGAACTTCTTCTTCGGCTATCAAAAAGACTGTGCTACACCCGAACAAATCGAGTTCCTTTATTACTTTACGGGCAGAGTTTTGTTCCGCAGTATTGAGAACCCCGACAAGACAATCAAAGAAATTATAGACATGACTTAATAAACTAAATAATGTATTGGATGCTTGAGGATTAAAGCTTTTGGTCTGATAAATAACAAGTAGGGATGGTTCAGCCCGATTTTATGCCTGTGGAGTTAGTAGGTTACGAGGACGTTGAAGCAGGAAGCCTATTAGCATTAGAAAATGGGTAGTTCACATAATTTTTGATATGAGGTGTTTGATATGAATGATATGTTTGATAAGATGAAAGAGATAATCTGCGAATATGTTGAAGTTGAACCTGAAAGTATTACCAAAGAATCCCGTTTTATAGAGGATCTCGGTTTCAATTCATACGATGTTATGTGCATGATGGGCGATACCGAGGATAGTTTCGATGTCGAAATCGTTCAGGAAGATGCGGTAAAATGTAAAAATGTTGGTGAGTTTCTTAATTATCTCGGAGGTCTTGTGAATGAGTGAGCTTAAAACCATAAAAGATTTGGTTTACAGAAGCAAAGAACTTTACGGCGACAACGTTTTTCTCAGAGAATACAAAAAAAAGCAGTTTTATGATGTCAGTTTTTCTCAGTTCAAAAATGATTGTGACAGCGTTGCCGTATGGATACAAAAGAATTTCTCCGAAAAAGTGCATATAGCCGTTGTCGGTTCTACTTCATCGGAGTATCTCAAAGCATGGTTCGGCATACAGTGCAGCGGAAATGTTTCCGTTCCGATAGATACAACAAACAATATCGAAAAAATCGCCGATGAAATAATGCGTTCCGACAGTGTGGCTGTTTTTCTCGATGATAAGCACGTTGTCGATATACCGTTATTTAAAAAGACTTGTCCCAAAGTTAAGTATTTTATTCATCTCAATAAAAAATGTGAAGATATGCTTTTCTTGGGCGATTTAATAGACGAAAATAAAAATCAGCTCCCCGAAGGCAATATTAGCGAGTCTGATGTTTCGGCAATTCTCTTCACATCAGGAACAACGGGAGTCAGCAAAGGCGTAATGCTTACACACGCAAATCTTATCGATAATACAACTTGTGAAACAGAGGACGCATACAAAGGCAAAAAATTGCTCTCCGTACTTCCCATACATCATGTTTACTGCCTCACTTGCGATATTCTTTGCAGTTTGTACAACGGAGTAACGGTCTGCATTAACGATTCGCTCATGCACATAGTTCGCAATCTTGCCGTGTTTAAGCCGAATTACGCAACGTTCGTTCCCATGATAGCGGGAACGATACTCAACAAAATGCAGCTTGCGTCCGAAAAAAATCCCGACAAGACAGCAATTGGCAAGCAAGTTTTTGGCGAAGATTTCGAGATGCTTTATTCGGGCGGTGCGTACCTCAGTCCCGACATAATAAAAGGTTTCAAGGAATTTGGGATCGAGATAGCACAGGGTTACGGCATGACAGAGTGTTCCCCGAGGATCTGCAACGGTGTTCGCAACTGCACAAAACCCGATTCAGTAGGCAAAATAATAACAGGCTGTGAAGTAAAAATAGTTGACGGCGAAATTTGGGCTAAAAGTAAATCCGTAATGAAGGGATATTACAAGAATCCGGAAGAAACCGCAAATTCGCTCACGCCCGATGGCTGGCTTATGACGGGTGACCTCGGCTACAAGGACGATGACGGATATCTCTACATTACCGGCAGAAAGAAAAATCTCATTATTTTGTCAAACGGTGAGAACGTATCTCCCGAAGAACTTGAAAACCAGTTCTCATTCTTTATGCCCATTAAGGAAATTGTCGTATATGCCGATAACAGTATCATCACAGCACAAGTATATCCTGACCCCGATTATAAATCCGATGATATTCAGGCAGAAATTCAAGCTAAAATCGATGAGGTTAACGAAACCTTTCCTCCGGCAAAGCGTATTGTCAAGGTAATTTTCAGAGATAAAGAGTTTGTAAAAACAGCATCAAAGAAAATCATAAGAGCAAAAATCAACGAGTAATTTTTTAATTTGGCAAATCCGCAGGGCTTTAGTGGTGTCTGCGGATTTTGCTTTTTTATTGGAGTGGTCGAAATGAGTTTTTTTAATTTAAAAAGCGGAGAAAAATTATACTATGAGGATACAGGCAGCGGAAAAGATACAATTGTTATGCTTCACGGCTGGACAAGCTCGCATCTTATTTATTCCAAACCGGCAGTGATTTTGAGCGACAAGGCAAGATGTATTATTTATGACCACCGAGGTCACGGCGGAAGTAAATCCGCAAAAAAGGGAGCGGCTACCATGGAAACGCTCGCAAATGACCTTCACGAGCTTATATGCGGTCTTGATTTAAATAACGTAACGATTGTTGGGTGGTCTATGGGAGCAAGCACTATTTTAAATTACGTCAAAATTTTTGGCTGTGACAGATTAAAACAAATTGTTCTGTGCGATATGGCTCCAAAACAGATAAACGATAACAAATGGAAACTCGGATTATATAAGGGTCAGTATACACAGCAGGATAGAGAAAATGACGAAAAAAAGAACTCGTTTTATCAGTATAAAAAATTTATTTTGGAAACAGTACCGAGTATGTCTAAAATCCCAAATTTTGTTCTTACAAGACGGCTTTTGCTAAGATTAATGAAGTGTAACAAGTCTGTTATAAGCAGTCTTGCCAATTCTATGAAAGAGCAGGACAATAGATATATTGTAGAAAAAATAAATGTTCCTTTTACATATTTTTATCCCGATCCCGGTTCGATATTTTCGCCCGAACTTGAGGGGTGGTATCGAGAGAACGTAAAAACTGATTACAAATCTGTAAGATTTCCAAACAGCACACATCTTCTTATAGCCGAAAATCCGCAAATGTTTGCAGATGAGCTTTGTAAACTGCTGGGATAATATAATTTTTAAATGAAAATGTTATTTGGTTATATATATTCTTTGGAAAAAATGTATATTGAAAAAAGACGCTGTATGTTGTAAAATTATTTCGTAATATGAAATATTCGTATTACGAAATTTTATGAAAGGAGTTTTTTATATGGGAAACAACGTAAAAAACTGGGGCTATGAAGCAGTATTCTACCAAATCTACCCTCTTGGAATGTTCAACGCACCGTTTGAAAATGACGGCATACAGGAACATCGCATTTTGAAGGCTTTGGATTGGGCAGATCATATTGTGAAACTTGGCTGTAATGCCGTGTATTTCTCGCCTGTTTTCGAGAGTGACACACACGGCTACAACACACGCAACTACAAACAAATCGACAGACGACTCGGCACAAACGAAGATTTTAAAAAAGTCTGTGATGTGTTCCACGAAAAAGGAATAAAAGTGGTTCTTGACGGCGTGTTTAATCATGTCGGAAGAGGATTTCCGCAATTTCGTGACGTATGTCAGAGAAGATGGGATTCACCCTATAAAGATTGGTTCAACATCAACTTTGACGGCAACAGCTGCTATAATGACGGCTTGTGGTACGAAGGCTGGGAGGACCATTACGACCTTGTAAAGCTGAATCTTCGCAATCCCGCTGTTGCAGAACATATTCTTGACGCTGTAAAATACTGGATAGAATATTTTGGTATTGACGGAATCCGTCTTGATGTAGCGTACTGCCTTGATTTTGATTTTCTTAAGCGTTTACGCCGATTCACCGATGAGCTTAATGAAGATTTCTTTCTTGTAGGCGAGCTTCTCCACGGAGATTATTCACGCTGGGTAAACCCCGAAATGCTCCACTCGGCGACCAACTATGAATGTTACAAAGGACTGTACTCAAGTTTAAACAGCATGAATCTGTTTGAGATATGCCATTCGCTCAAAAACCGTTTCGGCCCCGAACAGTGGTGTCAGTACCGAGGAATGCACCTTCTCTGTTTTGCAGATAATCATGACGTAACAAGAATAGCGAGTATCCTAACAAACGAACGTCACCTTCCCTTGGCGTATACTCTTCTTTTCGGTATGCCCGGTATTCCTTGCGTTTACTACGGAAGCGAGTGGGGAACAAAGGCGGAAAAGAAAGACGGCGATCCGGCACTTCGTCCTTGTTTTGACAAACCTCAGGAAAACGAGCTGACCGAGCTTATAAGCAAACTTGCGAAGGCTCATAAAGAGTGCAAGGCTCTTTGCTACGGCGATTTGAAAGTTCCTGTTTTGACAAATAAGCAGTGTGTAATCCAGCGTGATTACGAGGGCGAACGTGTATTTGTTGCAATCAATGCCGACAGTGTACCGTTTACGGCTCATTTTAACGCAGGATACGGATTAGCTGACGATCTTGTAACCGGCGGTGTTCATGATTTCGGCGGAGGCAGTGAACTTGCACCGTACAGCTATCATATTTGGAAATGTAAGTAACTGAGAAAAAATTGGCTTTTCTTGGGAAAACCTTTTTTGAAAAAAAAGAAGCAAAAAAAACTTTTACTATATAAATTTTATGTTGTTCAACGAACATTCTATAAACTGAAACAAATCCG
>CACXHC010000298.1 GCA_902767285.1 uncultured Ruminococcus sp. | reverse complement strand
CTGTACCGCAGTCATCGCCCATGTTGCCGAATGCCATCGACTGAACGTTTACTGCTGTACCCCAAGAATAAGGAATATCATTGTCACGACGATATACGTTAGCTCTGGGGTTATCCCATGAACGGAATACGGCTTTGATCGCTCCCATAAGCTGTTCTTTAGGATCTGTCGGGAAATCTGTGCCGATTTTTGATTTATATTCTGCTTTGAACTGATTAGCAAGCTCTTTGAGATCGTCAGCTGTAAGTTCTACGTCCTGTTTAACGCCTCTGTCAGCCTTCATTTTGTCGATAAGCTCTTCAAAATACTTCTTGCCAACTTCCATAACTACGTCTGAATACATCTGAATAAATCTTCTGTAACAGTCCCAAGCCCAACGGGGGTTGTTCGACTTCTCAGCAATAGCATTTACAACGTCCTCGTTAAGACCAAGGTTAAGGATAGTATCCATCATACCGGGCATAGAAGCTCTTGCACCCGAACGAACCGAAACAAGCAACGGATTTTCTTTATCACCGAACTTTTTGCCGGTTATTTCTTCCATTTTAACGATGTATTCGTTGATTTGTGCCTGAATCTCATCGTTGATTTCTCTTTTGTCTTCGTAATACTGTGTACAAGCCTCGGTTGTAATTGTAAAACCTTGCGGTACGGGCAAACCAAGGGTTGTCATTTCTGCCAAGTTCGCACCTTTTCCGCCGAGAAGCTCTCTCATTTTAGCATTTCCCTCGCTGAAAAGATACACCCATTTCTTAGCCATGTGAATTACCTCCTAATTATAAAAATATTTCCGCTCGAGAAATATAATTCTTATAGAGCAGTCTATATGTAATATTTCCCTGCCTCGTTGATATTATAACAGAAATCATTAAAAAAATCCAGTCTTTTTACTCAAAAACTATTAATTTTTTTTGCACGGAGCTAAAAATTGCAGACTTGATGTTTGTTTTATGTTAAAGTCCATAAATAGACAAAATAATATGCTTATCGAAAAAATTCAATAGAGGGTTGTACAAATTTAAATATCGTGTTATAATGTGAAGTAGCAAGCCGATTTACAGATTTATAAAAGAAGGGGGATTAAGATGAGATGCTTTTATTGTATGGAAGAATACGATGAAGATTTAGACGTAATTTGTCCGTACTGCGGAAACGATGTTGTAAGTCCCGATAACGACAGCTACTGTTTGACCGCCGGAACTACTCTTAAACAAAGATATGTTTTAGGCAGAGTTTTGGGCGACGGCGGATTTGGAATAACGTATATTGGATATGACAAAGCCTTAAAAAGAAAAGTAGCTGTAAAAGAATTTTTTCCGAATGAAAGCGTAACACGTCAGAGAGGTGAATCCGAAGTAGTACCATACAGCGGAGAACGTGGAGAACGTTACGAAAAAGGCTTGAAAAATTTTCAGAGAGAGGCTCAGCGACTTGCGAAGCTCGGTTCAATAGATGGTGTTGTTAACGTATACGATGTATTCGACGAAAACAACACATCGTATATAGTAATGGAATATCTAAGCGGCGAAACCGTAGCTCAAATGATGAACGGCCATAAATTTTTGGGATTCGGCAAAACCATGAACATAATAGTTTCGGTATTGAAGAGTCTGAAGAAAGTTCATGCAGCAGGAGTTATTCACCGTGATATTTCTCCTAAAAACATCATAAAAACGGCCGAGGGCAAAATTGTTCTTATTGATTTCGGAGCAGCCAAGCCCAGCACGATAGATGTAAAAACAGCATCAATCATTTTGACACAGGGATTCGCACCCATAGAGCAGTACGACAACAATCTTTCGCAAGGCACATGGACAGACGTTTACGCAGTTGCCGCAACTATGTATTATATGCTCACGGGCATAACTCCTGATTCAGCAAACTCAAGAGTGATTTCGGACACGCTTGTTCCGCCATCAGAAATACACCCGGGACTCCCCGACAAATTAGACGAGATTATGGAAAAAGCACTTGCCGTTCGTCCTGAGGATCGTACTCAAACAGCGGGCGAACTTTTAGAGCAAATCTGGACTTTGCGTAATTCTCAAAACACGACTCGAAAATCAAAAGACAATTCTGTTCAACAGGCAGCACCAAAAGTAAATATTCCGCCGACACCGATTCAGAAAGTCAAGAAGCAGTCGTCAGCAAAACCTCATACAGAACAGCAGTGGAAAAAATATGCCGGTGGCGAACGAAAATCCGGCACGCCTATAATTTCGGAACAAGAAGAAACTCCGATTTCTCAGCCGATTACACCAAAAGCACAGCCGGAACCCATGGTTCCCAAAAAGCCAAGCAAAAAGAAACTTTCCATTCCTCTTATAGCAACGATATTCATTCTTGTAGCGGTACTCGGAGGGCTTATCGGATTTGGGTATCATGACAAACAGAACAACGCCGAAATTCCCAATTTTGTGGGAGCCGGTATAGACTCTATTCTCGACAATTCCGAATACTCATTCAAATTCAATGTTATTTACACATACGACCCAAATCAGCCGTTAGAAACTGTTATAAACCAATCACCAATGCCGACGTCACGACACGTCAGCAAAGACACGGAGATAAGGCTCACCGTTAACAGCAAGAAAACCGAGGTCAACATTCCCGTACTAACAAAAATGACCGAAGCGGTTGCAGTGAATGCACTCAAGGCTCTGTATCTTGAGAGCGAAGTTATAATTGTCAACAATGACGAATACGATGACGGCATGGTTGTAAGCAGCGAACCGTCAAGCGGTTCAAAAGTCAAGGTAGGTTCAACCGTAAAACTTTATATAGCACAAAACAGCGTTGCTGTGCCACTTCTTGCCGGCAAGACTTTACAACAAGCCACCGAAGAGCTTTCAAATCTCGGTTTATCGATTAGCGAAGTATTTTACGATTACAGTGATGAATACGATACAGGCTGTGTTATTTCTCAGGGTATCGAGCCGGGAACGAAAGTCGTGAAGGGTACGGCTGTATCGATAGTTCTTTCAAGTGGCAGACCTATTCCGATAACGCTTGAAACCGAAGTTTCGCTTGATGGTCTGCAAACACCGTTCACAATAAAGGTTCTGTGTGACGGCGTACTTGAGTACGAACGCAAGCGTTACTCGCTTGTTTTTGAAAATTCGGAAACAATATCGATTACCCGTAACATCAACGAAGCTCCAAAAGCAGTTGAAGTTTATATAAACGGCGAAATGTATCAAACATTCACATTTGATTTTG
>CACXHC010000297.1 GCA_902767285.1 uncultured Ruminococcus sp. | reverse complement strand
CTTTTCGGATTTACTTGCTATGGTTGCTTGAGCGTTATTCTTTGTGCATTTTGACGATGACCTCTGAAATTTGCTCATTTATAGATAATAACATATTAGCTTCGCACCGTCAACAATTCAAGACAAAATTTAACAGTCTTGCATATCAACAAAAAAGCAAACTGCATTTTAAGGTGTTTATGTACAAAAAAGGAGCATCTGTCTTGTGACAGATGCTCCTCAAATTTTCAAAAAACAATGTTGATGGCAAATTATTAGCCATTGAGTGCTTTTATAATATCAGGAAGAGCGTCATCTACTTTGTCATTATCAAGCTGGCAGGTACCTGCATTGTGATGACCGCCTCCGCCATATTTGAAGCAAAGCTCGCCTATATCTACATCTGATTTTTTATTTACAATGGATTTGCCTATCATAACGGCGGTGTTCTGCTTTTTGAATCCCCATACAACATGAACGGAAATTTCTGCTTCGGGATAGAGTGCATATATCATAAAGCGGTTGCCGGCGTGTATGATTTCTTCTTCTCTCAAATCAAGAACTACAACTTTATCATGTATTTTTGCGAGTCTTTGGAGCTGAGCCTTAAACTGTTCCGCTTGCTCGAAATACAAATCAACACGCTCTTTGACATCGGGCAATTCAAGAATTTCGTCAATGGTATGATTCATGCAGAATCCGATAAGCTGCATCATGAGTTCGTAATTGGATATGCGGAAATTGCGAAAACGTCCCAAACCGGTACGGGGATCCATAAGATAGTGCATGAGAACCCAGCCTTTGGGATTAAGTATCTCATCAATTGAAAAATCGGCACTGTCGCCTTTGTCTACCGCTTCCATTATTTCTTCGGTGATTCCCGGCAACTTTTCTTTTCCGCCAAAGTAATTGTAAACAACTCTTGCCGCACTTTTTGCATTAGGCTCAATAACAAGCTCTCCGCCCGCCTCAATTGATTTCAGTCTGTCAATTTCGGATTCGTGATGGTCAAAAGCAAGACCTACTCTCGGATCGTATGGCAAATTTGTGGTAATATCGTTCTCCGAAAGTTCGATTTTACCGTCCTGTACGTCTTTCGGGTGAACAAATTTGATGTCCTCTATAATATCCAGCTCACGAAGTATCATCGCACAAACAAGTCCATCAAAATCACTTCTTGTTACCAAACGTTTTTTTCCATAATAAAACCTCCAAATTGCTTATTTGCATATAAAACTCACATAATAGAGATCTTTGTTATTTAATTATTGTGTAAAATGACCTCTGATTTGAATTATACCATGTTTTGCTTTTTTATGCAATATCGTTATTAAAGTTTTGCAAAAATAATTTGATATTTTAAATTACAAAACAGAAAACGCCACATCAAAAAAAATGAATGTGGCGTTTATATTTTATTGAGGTACTGTTACTGTGTCACTGCCAAAATATATATCATACCATACAAGGAAGATGTACACTGTCCAAACTTTACGGCTGTTGTCCTCTTTACCGTTGAAATGATCATCAAGAAATTTGATAAGCTCCTCGCTGTTGAAGAATTTTTTAGCGGTATCGGAGTTAAACTTATCTTTGACAATATTATAATATTTTTCGTCTTTGAGCCAAACTCTTGTAGGAACGGGGAAACCGAGTTTCTTTTTCTTCGCCCAGTCCTCGGGCATATGACGAAGAGCCGCACGACGCATAGCATATTTTGTGTTTTTCTTGTTGACTCTCAGCGTATACGGAATTGTACGGGCTACCTTGAACACTTCTTTATCGAGGAACGGCACACGAAGTTCAAGACTGTTTGCCATGGACATTCTATCAGCTTTTAAGAGAATATCTCCGACCATCCATGTATTTATATCAAGATACTGCATTTTTGTAATATCGTCATAGTCTTTTGTGCGGTCGTAGAATTTTTTGGTGTATTCTTGAGGTTCGTGAGCAATTGAGCCATCTTTCAGAATTTTCATTTTCTCCGATTTATCAAACATGAATGCATTGCCGATGAATCTTTCTTCAACACTTAACGCACCACGAAGAATAAAATTTCGTCCTTTAAATTTAGGCATTGGACGAACAACATTCGCAAGAAATTTTCTGAATCCGAGCGGTAGTTTTTGATACCCTCTCAGTGAATTTATTTCGTTATAAATAGTATATCCGCCGAAAAGCTCGTCTGCTCCTTCTCCCGAAAGAACAACTTTTACATACTCGCTTGCAAGTTTTGATACAAAGTAAAGTGCTATACACGACGGGTCTGCAAGTGGCTGATCCATGTGATACTGCACTTTTCGGATATTATCCCAAAATTCCTCGCTCGAAATAATTTTGAAATGGTGGTCAACGCCGATCTTCTCCGAAAGTCCTCTCGCCCAGTCGATTTCGTTATATTTTTCGCCGAAATCAAATCCAACGGTAAATGTTTTTTGATCTGCAAAATATGTTGAAACGTAACTGCTGTCTACACCGCTCGACAAGAAACAACCGACTTCAACATCACTTATTTTATGTGCATTAACCGACTGTTCAAAAATTTTCTCGATTTTGTCAACGGCTTCTTCTTCGGTAAGATTATCGTCAGGCTCAAAAGTTGCTTCCCAATAGCGGTTAGTTGTTATTTTGCCGTCTTTGAATCTCATGAAGTGACCCGGAAGCAAGCAATAAATCCCTTCAAAAAATGTTTCGGGAGGAAGTGCATACTGAAACGACAAATAATTATCAAGCGTGCGTGTATTAAATTTCTTTTCGTAAAGAGGAAATTCAAGAATACTTTTTATTTCGGAACCATAAACGAGATGTCCGTCAACAAGGGCATAATGTATCGGCTTTATTCCGAAGAAATCACGGGCGATAAATAACGAATTGTCTTTTGAATCGTAAATAGCAAAACCGAACATACCACGCAATCTGTCGAGAACTTTTTCGCCCCAAGCCTCATAACCGTGAAGAATCGTTTCGCTGTCTGTTTGCGTATAAAATTCATATCCCATGGAGATAAGCTCTTCTCTAAGCTCTTTATAATTATATATTTCGCCATTGAAGGTAAGAACCATGGACTTATCTTTGTTATATATAGGCTGAGTTCCGCCGTCAAGATCGATTATACTTAGTCTGCGAAATCCCATCGAGATGTGGTCATCAATATAGAAACCTTCGCTGTCAGGCCCCCTGTGAGTGATAACCTCTGCCATTTTGCGTACTACTTTTTCACCATTTGGAATACGACCAGTAAACCCACATATACCACACATAATATAACTCTCCTTTTTCAGCATTTATACGCCTTTAACGTTAAAAACATTATTTATATTATCACTAAATCGAGTATTTTTCAAGTATTTTGAAAAATAAATTTATTCATTTAAAACATAAAAATATATTTATTTTGCAAAACAGATGCCTTCAATACTTCAAACTCCAAAAAAGGGGCTGTGAAAAAACAACAGCTCCCAAGAAATATCCAATTTGTTATTTATTTTCTCTTCTTTTTTTTGAAAAAAAAAGAAGGCGCATTGTAAAATGAACGTGCAACTATAAAAAAATAGCCCACAACGATGATCTATGGTATAATT
>CACXHC010000296.1 GCA_902767285.1 uncultured Ruminococcus sp. | reverse complement strand
GTATTTTTTATAATAAAAATGTGATAAATATACAGCCTGTTCATAATTTGTTCACTCATTCAAAAACCCTGAAAGCGTGAAGCATACATATTGACTTTGGAACAAATAAAAGGTACAATAAATACAAGTGTTCTTATTGTGGAGGTTTTTATGATGTATCAAAAGGCAGTACAAATCTGTCCGTTGTGTAAAACCGCTGTTGGCGATGAAGATTATAAAATAGTGTGCCGAGATTGTGGCAAAACGTATCATGAGGAGTGCTGGGACGCAAACGAAGGCTGTGCAACACCGCTGTGTTCCCAAAATCATAAGGAAGATGCTCAATATATACGCCAGTCTGCTAACTGGGCGATAGGTTCAGGGGCGGTTATACCGACTCCGAATGTGGATTTTATCGCTTTTCCCGATAAGAAAAAAAATATTGAGCCATCTCCCGAAACACCACGCAGTTTTTATACTCCTGTTTCTCCTCAAGATGTTACGCCGATTCAACCGCCCGTAATGCCACCTATGCAGAACAACAACTATTATCCAAATACTCCGCTGTATGACGGTGGTTCGGGCAATATGTATCCAAATTCCGGTGATGTTTATGTCGATAACGCCAATTCTCCAAACGATTTCTATGCCCCTTCGCCCGACATAATTACACCGCCTGCCGAAATGATTTCACCTCCTCAAAAGCCTACACCATCTATCAAACTGAGTTATCTCAAAAAAGATCCCTCTCCTCCTCGTGAGGTGATAACTCCTCAAAATTTTGTACCTCAACCGGAAATATTGATTCCTCCGCAAAAATCTGCTCCGAAACCGACTCCAAAACCACCGGCACCTACGCCAAAAAATGAATCGGCAGGTTCTCCAAATATATCTTCCGGGGGTTCGGATGTAAAAAAACCGCAAAAGAAAACTGTTCCTCAATCCGAAATACTAAAACCTCCCAAAAATATGGTTACTCCTTCCGAGGTCAAGTCCGAGCCTAAAATTGAAGGAACTGAACAAAATAATAAAAAATCAAATTCCATAATAGCCGCTTTGGTGGCGGTAGTAATTGTTGCAGTTATAGGCTTTGCAATTGCAACATCGGCTCCCCCAAAAGTAAAAGATATTTCGTTCAAAGAGAGCAGTATAACAATATCCGTTAATGACCGTGAACAGCCCGAATATACTGTAAATCCTCCTAAATCGGCTAAAAACGGCGAAAAGTGGAAATCTTCAGACGAAACAGTCGCTGTTGTCGAAAACGGTGTTATAAAGGGTATTGATGAGGGCGAGTGCGATATAACTTTAACTATCGGCGGTAAAAGCGTTGCCGAACACGTCATTGTTGTTCCGGCAGTCGAAAGCATAGTTGTAGAAGATAACAATATTGATATGGTTATCGGGGATAAAACCGTTATTCCATATAAAATATTTCCGGCGAAAGCGTCCGAAACCGATGTTACAATAATTTCTTCCGATGAAAATATCGTAAGCGTTGACGGAGCGTATGTTAAGGCAATCAGCAAGGGAGAATGTGTTGTGACCATAGTAGCCGGCAAAAAGCGAGAAAATATAAATGTGCGTGTTTTCCCCGATATAATCAGCATTTCTTTTGCCGAAACATCTTGCGAAATGCGTGTTGGCGATAAAAAGAAAATAGAATATATTATTGCTCCGCCCGATTCTCAAGATTTCAACTTAAAATTCACGTCGTCGAATGAAGATGTTGCCATAGTCGAAAACGGAGAAATAATCGCAGTCGGAAGCGGTAAATGCGAGATTTCTGCCGAGGGTGGCGAAGTTGTTAAAAAATTGAATGTTTCGGTTGAAGCTGTTGTCGAAAAAATAAATCTTTCCGAAACAACTCTCGGAATGTATGTTGGCGATACCAAAAGCATAATTTGTTCGGTTGAGCCGAAAAATGCGTCCGGATATAAGGTCGAGTGGTCATCGAGCAACAGCGAAGTAGCCGAAGTCGATAACAGCGGAAACATCAAAGCAGTGGGCGAGGGCAAAGCAAGAATAACCGTAACCGCCGATAACGGCAAAGCAACCGTCGATATTATGGTTAGTTCGGCGGAAACAAAGCAAGCTAACGAAAAATTCGCCGGCACATGGAGAGGCAGACTTGCTTACAGCTCCAAAGATGACCACATGGAGAAAATTTCGTCCGAAAGAGCTTTGTTTATTGCGTACAAAAACAATACCTGTTCACTCTTGCTCGACAGCGAAACATATACGGGAACATGGGTGTATGATTCACGAGAAAAATGCTATATAACATCACTCAACGATAATATAAATACGTTCTCGCAAATACAAGATGTTGCAGATTTGAAGGGTGCTTTGATGATGGTGTTCCAAGACGGTACGGGAACTCCCATAGAACCAAGTGTTACTATTCACACTCTAACCTAAGATAAAAATGGGAGAAAACTCTAAGAAATCAAAAGCCTCAAATCTCGTAAAATCGAGGTTTT
>CACXHC010000295.1 GCA_902767285.1 uncultured Ruminococcus sp. | reverse complement strand
CGTCAAGAATTTCAAACACACGTTTAAAAACATTAAGTCCGCAAATAATGCCGTCCTGCTTTACAATAAGCTCTACTCTTCCCTGCTTTGCCGTAGGCATTACGGCATTTGTTGATACATCTTCGCTCGAAATATCTTCTTTTAGAGCCATTTTTATAAGCTCGTCTGCATTAAGGAGCATTGTTACATCACTTTTCATTTTTGATCAACCTCTCAGTTTTTCTTTTTTCGATTTCGCCCCTCATTACAGATATATAATCATCACGGAGCAAAAAATAATCTATATTTTCGTCATTGATACTGCTTTCGTATTTACTTATAATATCTTCCGAAATATCTAAAATCTCACTGTCAGCATTGATATGTGCGGCGGCTCTTTCAGCAAAAACAAGACTTTCGAGCAAAGAATTGCTTGCAAGGCGGTTTTTGCCGTGAACTCCATTACAACTTGCCTCACCGACTGCATATAATCTCTCACACGAAGTATGACTGTTTGAATCGACCCACACTCCGCCCATAAAATAATGCTGAGCCGGAACAACGGGAATAGGGTCTTTTGGCAGTTTTACACCATGCTCAAGACAATATTCGTAAATATGCGGAAAATGTTTCTTTATCATATCTTCTTCCATGTTTCGGAGGGACAGCCAAACATGAGGAGTGCCGTCTTTTTCCATCTGCTTTTTTATGGCAGCGGATACAACATCTCTCGGCTGGAGTTCGTCTGTAAAACGATTGCCGTTTTTATCAAGAAGAATTGCTCCCTCTCCCCTTACCGATTCGGAAATAAGAAATCGTCTTTCATGATTTGCCATATAGAACGATGTTGGGTGAATCTGCACATAATCTATATTTTCCAATTTTATATTATGCTTCATGCACACACCCAAAGCATCGCCGGTGAGATGTCGGTAATTTGTGGTGTGGACATACAATCCGCCAACACCGCCCGTTGCCATGACTGTTTTTTGAGCAAAAATATTATAAAACCCACCGTTTTCGTCTTTGGCAACGACACCCATACAGATGTTGTTTTCGACTATCAAATCGACCATCATATTATGTTCAAGAATGGTAACATTTTTCTTTTTTCGTACTGCATCAAGTAGTTTGGACGTTATCTCTTTTCCGGTTATATCCTCATGAAAAAGTATTCTCGGAGTTGAATGGGCCCCCTCACGGGTGTAAACGAAATCTCCGTTTTCGTCTTTTTCGAAATCGACACCGTAAGAAACCAATTCCGAAATAATTTTTGGAGAAGTGCGTATCATAATATCTACGGACTCTCTACGATTTTCAAAATGGCCTGCTTTCATGGTATCATCAAAATAGCTGTCGTAGTCGTTCTCGTTTTTGAGAACGCATATACCGCCCTGAGCCAAAAACGAATCGCTGTTCTCGCAAATATCTTTCGTAATTATAATAATATTCTTATCTTCCGAAAGATGCAACGCACAAAAAAGACCGCCAACGCCTGTACCGATTATCAAAATATCTGCTGTTTTCATAGTTATGTTCCTCGACAATGTATTTCTTTTTTTAAAGAAACTATACTTATTTAAGTATATCACATATAATTCGACGTTACAAGACATAAATTTAATATTAGAGAAATTAAGCATATTTTGTTATTTTAAGTTGTAAAAATTGCCGTTATAATAAAAATTATAAAAATCACTTGACTTTTTGGTATAAGTCGTTTATAATAGGGTGTGCTACCTCGTACTATTTTACGGGGTTGTTCCTTGCTCCGAGAAAAACGGAGCCAAAGTCCAAAAGGAGGTGTAAAACAATGGAAAAATTACAGTTCAACTATGAATCCGTTCTTGTTGTTTCTGCAAAACAGGGTGAAGAGGCTGCTGGTAAGGTTGTTGATTATTTCAAGGGCGTTATTGAAAGACACGCTACTTTGACAAATGTTGATGACTGGGGCAAAAGAGTTCTTGCTTATCCTATTAACAAGGAAGAAGAAGGATACTACGTTCTCTTCAACTTCACAAGTGATGCCGAGTTCCCTGCTGTTCTTGGCAGAAGATACAAAATCACAGACGGCGTTCTTCGTTCTCTCATCGTAAAAAAAGAAGATGTTAAAGAAGAAAAAGCTCAGACTGCAAAACCTGTTGAGAAGAAAACTACTCTCGCAAAAGCAGACGAGGAATAATCCTCAAAAAAATTATTTTTGACAATCATCTTTTGATTGCCGGATCTTTTTATTGTTATCATTAATTGAACATTTTTATTAATTTCATTAAAGTAAGGAGTTTTTTATTATGATGAATGTTGTTATTCTTGTTGGTAGACTTACTGCTGATCCGGAGCTTAAAACTTCTCCCGGTGGCAAAAACTATTGTAAATTCAGTGTTGCCGTGGATCGTGGTTACGTTAAGGCAGGAGAAGAGAGAAAAGCTGATTTTATTAACTGCACAGCATGGGACAAAACAGCCGAGTTCGTTTCCAATTATTTTGAAAAAGGCAAGTGGATAGCCGTTGAAGGCTCGCTTAGACAAGATAATTACACTAACAGAGATGGTGTTAAAATGTACTCTTACAACGTAAACGTCAACAGTGTAAGTTTTGTCGGAGATAAAAAATCGGGCGATTCGGATTACAGCAGCAACCGTGCTTCTTCCGAGAGTTCGTATTCGTCACAGCCTCAGCAGTCACATCAGCAGTTCGCTAAACCGAGTCAAGCTGCATCATACTCAAGCGGCAGCGACAACGATTTTCTCGATGACTCTTCAATAAATCAAGATCTCCCCTTCTAACGTAATATTAACAGTGCAATTGTAAATTGTGTATATAAAATTATATACGAAAGGAGCGATAAAAATGGCAGACAGACCCGAAAGAGATAACCGCAGAGGCGGTCGCAGAAGCCGTAAAAAAGTTTGTGCTTTCTGCGAGAGCAACGTTGCTGCTATTGACTATAAAGATGTAGGCAAACTTCGCCGCTATCTTTCAGAGAGAGCAAAAATTCTCCCCAGACGTGTAACAGGTACTTGTGCTAATCATCAGAGAGCCTTGACAGTGGCTATTAAGAGAGCGAGACACCTTGCACTTCTTCCCTACACAAGTGATTAATTAAAACAAACAATATGGACTGCCCGATTTTTTTCGTGGCAGTCCTTTTTTTATTGCTTCATTATCATTTATTTAAAGTTTTTTGCGTCGCTTTTTTTCAAAAAAGCGACAAAAAAGCAACAGCACAACGGAAACTACCGAAATAATCTCAGCTATATGCCATAAAATCGGCGGTTTATAACTAAGTGTTATTATACCATTAAAATATGCCGGAATCTTCAATTTTATCTGGTCATTTATGCCGTCCGATATTTCAAATTTTTCGCCGTTGCCGACAGCACAATATCCTTTATAATTGAAAACAGGAAGAGTCAAATATCCTTCTGCATCTGTTCCTTGACACTGGATTTTCATATTACAGCCGTTTCGGTCAATAATTTCGGCTTTGGCGAGATTTTCGCAATACAAAAAGCCGTCAATATCGCCGTAATGTGCGTTTGACCTCATATATTCACCTTGACCGACAGAGCAGGTTTCAAGATCTGCCCCGTTGTAGTATGTGACAAAATCTGAATCGTCAAGATAATTGCTTGCAAATGTCATTGTGGTAATTGCACAAATCAAAAATGTAATTTTTATATACTGTGCCGTTTTATTTTTATCAATCGATTTTAATACACTTCCATACAGAAGCGTCAAAAATATAATCGATACACCTACATAACGCCAAGGAAATTGTATTTGTGCAAGCATATTTCCGAGTCCCGGCTGGAGCGAAATTGCGTCCCACGGAAAATAACTCGTTGCCATATACAACGGCACAAGCGAAAATGCCGTGTAAATATAAAATGCTCCCTTTTCTTTTTTCACGCATTGTTTAACAATAAAATACAACGCAATTATCAAAACGGCTACTAACACAAATCCCGGAGTGAGAAGCATTCTGTGGTTTTTATGATGGCTTAGATTTCCGCTGAATATATCTCTGAAAAACCCAAAATATTCGGCTAAACAAATCCCCTTCTTTTGTATCATTGTTTCGCTCATGTCCGATATTTTATCATTTATTCTGACATCTACCGAAAAATAATAATCTATAAACGGTACAATGAAAAATGCTCCCAGCATAAGCGTTTTTACAACAGCAAGCGCAAGCGTTTTGAGAGTTTCCAATCTGAATGTATATGCCGAAAGCACAAGACACAGAATGGCAAGCATTACAACTGTCATTTCGGCACTCAAAATATGTGTGCAGATTATTCCTGCCATTCCTATTGCGAGAAGT
>CACXHC010000294.1 GCA_902767285.1 uncultured Ruminococcus sp. | reverse complement strand
CGCTCCCCCGATTCATTGTTTTGAAAGACCTTTCACTTACTAAACGTTTGAGAAAAGGAAAATATTACACTTATTTCAAAAAAATTTTTTATTTTTTTTGAAATATCAAAATTCCGACAAGTATTCAGAGCTTGGCTTTGAAACACGCAGGGCAACTAATTCCAATTGTGATACTAATCTCTGACTTCTGCTATAATAAAAATTTCATATTTATTATATTATTTATAGTCAATTGATAATTTTTACAATATTTGTTATAAAATATAATATAATTTCAACAAAGACTAAAGGGTGACCAAATAAACATTTTGGTCACCCTTTTGATTTTATAAATTTTTAATTTTCTTCAAACGAAGCAAGCATTTCCTGTAAATTTTGGATAAGAGCATTGGCTTTTGTTGCTTTTTCTCTCATATCGGCAACAACTTTTTCGGGAGCTTTTTCAACAAATTTCTGGTTATTGAGTTTGCCGTTTAAGAAATCAGCGTCTTTATGTGCCTTATCGAGTTCTTTTTTGATTCTGATACGCTCTGCCTCTACGTCAACAAGTTCACGCAGAGGCATACAGAGTTTAGCATCGGCAGTAGCAACAGTTATCATACCCGAGCCGATTTCGGAACTGTTATCTGTTACCGTTACTTGAGAAGCACCGGCAAGGCGAGTAAGGAAATCTCCGGCTTCCGCATACTGTGCGGGATTCTCCGTAACAATCGTGATTTGTGTTTTTCTGGAGTTCGGCACTTTATGCTCTGAACGGCATTCACGAACAGCTCTTACCGCACTCATAATTTTTTCCATTCTGATTTCATCATCGGGGAAATTCAGTTTTTCATCGTAAACAGGCCAGCTCTGCATCATGAGGAAACCTTCTTCATGAGGGAGATACTGATAAATTTCCTCTGTAATGAACGGCATGAACGGGTGTAACAGTTTAAGAATATCAATAAGAACATAAGCGAGAACATTCTCGACATTTTTCTTTTTAACTTCATCTGTACCGCTAAGGCGGTTTTTAGCCAACTCGATATACCAATCGCAGAATGTATTCCAAATGAAATCGTATACTTTTTGAGCGGCAACACCCATATCGAAATTTTCGAGATTATAAGTAACGTCATTTATTACGGAATTAAGTTTTGACAGAATCCACTTATCCTCAAGAGCAAGGTCAGTCGGAAGTTCAACACGGTCGATAGACATATTCATCAAGAGGAAACGTGACGCATTCCAAATCTTGTTTGTGAAATTTCTCATAGCGATGATTTTATCATCACTGTACCTGAGGTCGCTTCCCGGAGAACTTCCCTGCACAAGCATAAAGCGGAGAGCGTCTGCACCATACTGTTCGATAACTTTCAGAGGGTCAATGCCGTTTCCGAGAGATTTCGACATTTTTCTGCCTTGGTCGTCACGCACGATGCCGTGAATAACGATTTTTTCGAAAGGCACGGTTCCGGTATATGCAATACCCGAGAAAATCATTCTGCTAACCCAGAATCCGATAATATCGTATCCCGTAACGAGTGTGCTTGTAGGATAGAAATATTTGTAATCTTCGTTTTCGTCAGGCCAACCGAATACAGAGAACGGCCAAAGTGCAGAAGAGAACCAAGTATCGAGCGAATCGGGGTCTTGCGAAAGATGTTTTGAACCGCATTTGCAAATTTCGGGGGCAGTTTTCGAAACGATAGTTTCACCGCAGTCATCGCAGTACCAAGCCGGTATTCTGTGACCCCACCAAAGCTGACGAGATATACACCAATCACGGGTATTCTTCATCCAGTTGAAATATGTCTTGGAGAATCGTTCGGGAATAAATTTAATTTCACCATTTTCGACAGCTTTTACAGCAGGTTCTGCCAAATCTTTCATTTTTACGAACCACTGTTTTGAAATCATTGGTTCGATAGTAGCATGACAGCGGTAACAAGTACCAACTTCATGAGTAATATTTTCGGTTTCTCTGAGCAAACCAAGAGATTCAAGGTCGGCGAGTACCGCTTTTCGAGCTTCCGATGTAGTCATTCCGGCATATTTTCCGCAATCGAGGACTTCGGGTTCATCGTCTGAGGCTTTGCCGCTTGCAACAAGTTCTTTATATGCGTTAAAATCGTCCGTGCCGGTCATGTGTCCGTCATAAGTGAAGCAGCGAACCATTGGCAGATTATGGCGTTGACCTACTTCAAAATCGTTGGGGTCGTGAGCAGGAGTAATTTTTACTACGCCTGTTCCTTTTTCCATATCGGCGTGTTCGTCACATACAATTGGAATTTCTTTATTCAAAAGAGGAAGAATTACATGGTATCCGTGAAGGTGTTTGTATCTGGGGTCTTCGCTGTTGATAGCCACAGCCGTATCACCGAGCATTGTTTCGGGACGGGTTGTTGCGATTTCGAGATACTCACCGGTTTCTTTTACTGGATACAGAATATGCCAAAAATGGCCGTCTTTCTCCTCGTGTTCAACCTCGGCATCGGATATTGAAGTTTGGCATTTCGGACACCAGTTTATAAGTCTGTTTCCACGATAGATACGCTTTTGTTCATAAAGATTCACGAAAACATCGAGAACCGCTTTTGAACACTGTTCGTCCATTGTAAAATGCTCTCGCTCCCAGTCGCACGAAGAACCGAGAGTGCGTAACTGTTCAACAATTCTGTTGCCGAATTTGTTTTTCCAAGCCCAAGCACGCTCCATGAACTTATCTCGTCCGATACCGGCTTTTGTAAGACCTTCCTCACGCATCTGCTCAACGATTTTAGCTTCGGTAGCGATAGCGGCGTGGTCGGTGCCGGGAACCCAAAGAGTGGAATATCCCTGCATTCTTTTAAAACGAACAAGAATATCCTGAAGTGTATTATCTACCGCATGACCCATGTGAAGTTGTCCGGTAACGTTCGGCGGAGGCATAACAATTGTATAAGGTTTCTTATTGTAATCCACATTACCTTTAAAACAGCCGTTAGATTCCCATGATTCATATATTTTACCTTCAACATCACGAGGACTATATGTTTTGGGAAGTTCTCTTTTCATTATGATCAATCATTCCTTCCTAATAAATATCACGCAAAGAATCAATATTCCGACAAATCATTATATCATTCATCATATAAAAAGTCAAGATTTTTATCATATTTCAACAGGGCAAAAACTTGCATAAAAACTGTTTTTCAGTATACTTTCGATTATCTGAAAAATATTTTGACTTATTTCATTACAGGTATCATATAATAATTTGCAACAATAAGCATAATTCCTAATGCTATCACTAAAGCTGTCATAATACCTTCATCGGAATTAGTTACAATAACATACTTTTCGCCGTTGTTCGGGTCGATCAGCAGTTCCACAATTCCTCCTTCTCTGCCCAACTCCGTCTTGCTATGAGATGAGTGTCCTTTAACGGTATGCGTTCCGCCGTAATGCTCAAATTCCAGCACTTGATAATATATCGTTGAACCTCTCGTCATGACCGGCTCTTTTTCTATTCTCTTTATGACTGCTTTCACGGGGAAGGTACAGACCCTTTTCAATATATTTATGTGTACGACATGCACAAGCATTTCTACAAACGGTACACCCAACATAATATTGACTATCCAAAAACCAAATTCATACATTGCAGTTCCTCCAAAAAAATCCGTTTATCTGTGGTTATGACATTTTCAATTCTTCACAGCTTTTTTTCAACATATTGCGATAGTATTAAGTATATCACAGTATGCCAAATATATCAATAGCTCTTTTGTCTAAAAATCAGTACTGTAATAAAAACGACAAGCAGGGATTATCCTTACTCGCCACCGTTTTGTTTTCACAATAATCAACCGACAAAGCTTTTTTCGCTTTGCCGGCTGATTCTGTCAATATTACCACATACTAACAAATATTACTGCATTACCGTTCTCCTGCTTGATACACAGAGTTTGCTCGTCCTTATCAACCACTGTATATACTTCGTCATTCGGTGAAAGCTCAATCTCATAATTGAGGTACGGCACATTTACTATTTCAAAATCCGATACATGACCAATAAATTTGTCCGCAAGATAAACATTTGTGTCAAGCATAGTAGAGCAGTACGGCGTACCGTTTACAATGAGCTGTCCGGCTTTTGCAAGTGCGACTGTGCCGCCGTTGCTGAGTTTAACGATAAGCACATCGGGGCTTTCTTTTACCGTGTATACCTCGCCTGTAACGTCCTTGATATTTTTGTAATATCCGTTAAAATCGCTCGCAGCACCGATGTTCTCGTCAAGCGTAAAGCCTTCATCATATACGCTAAACTGTATATACATTATGCCGTCATTATACATTATGCCAAGTGCATCGTCAACATATTCAAAGCTATGCTCGGAATAAAAATTCGGATCCAAGTTTTCCTCATCGCTGGCGGCTGATATAGTTTGTGAGCTTGCCGGTTCTGTATCAATATTACTTTCGTGATTCGGTGTCTTGTCGTCAGCTGAGGGCGAAACATCTTCCTCCGAAATGCTGACATTCTCATCGCTATTTTCGTAATAAGGATTACTGTTGACAATCGCAAAATCCGTATTTTCTTTTGTATCGTCATTTGAACTGCTGCTTTTATTCTCCGAAGAAACAAGCTCGGATTTTGTATTTGCTTTGGAAGATACAGACTTGTTCTCTTCTTTCAAATCGTTTGAAGAATCCGTTTTGATTTCTTTTTCCGACACGGACGACACAATACTTTTCTCCGGCTCTACAATAGTAATTTTGTTGTTATTCCCAACAATTCCCGATTTAAAGACTCCTACCGCTGCAACGACCGCTACGCAAATGGGAATACCTACAATTACGGCTTTTTTAACTCTCTGTTGTTTGATTTGTTTTTCCAATTCGTATTCTTCGATTCTTGTCAGCACGCTTTTTGCCATTTCTTCATAAGTCTTCATAATCAAATCCCTCCGTTTCAAGCTGTTTTCTTAACGATTTTCTGGCACGGGAGACGAGAGATTCTATATTGTGAACGCTCTTTTTCATCACAGCGGCGACTTCCTTATTTGACATTTCCTCGAAGTAAACAAGCCAAAGCACTTGACGGTACTCCGGTTTCAGCTTGTTCATAGCGTTATGCAGAATAATCTTTCTTTCCTCACGAATGAAGCTTTGTTCAAGCTCTGGGTCGCTTACAGATACAGCATCATCGAGGGGTATCTCATGTCCACGCCTTCGCTTTTGCTGCCTAAGATGATCTATGGCAATATTCCTGCCAATCGTGTACAGCCAAGTCTTGAACGAACTTCCGCCCTTGTCTTTTGGCTTTTTCGTGCCAAGCAGGACAAATGTATCTTCGGCAAGTTCCTCAGCTGTTTGAATATCTCCGACTATGCTTGAAAGATAAAGAATAAGACCGTCCTTATAATCTCTGATGATCTCGAGCAAAGCATTCTCATCGCCCGTGTCTCGGAAACGGCGGTAGCTACTTGCACCGTTATCCATAGACAATCTCCTTTCCGAAAGTTTTTTTGCCTTTCACTTATTACACGAATCAAACGGAGGAAACCTCACAGTCATCTTTATGTATTTGTTGCTTATTTTCTCTTCTTTTTTTCAAAAAAAGAAGAATAAATAAGATTTTCCAACGTTTCGTAGAGAGCCTCAGGCTGAACGGGCTTGCTAAGGTGTGCGTTGAGACCAACCTGCATACTGCGTTGAATGTCCTCATCAAAATTATTGGCGGTGAGGGCAATCATAGGAATTGATTGTGCATCGTCACGTTTCATTGAACGAATAACTCGTGTAGCTTCGAGTCCGTCCATAATGGGCATACGCAAATCCATAAGAATGGCATCATAATAACCTTTTTCATGATTGGCAAACATTTCGACAGCGATTTGACCGTTTTCAGCGATTTCAACAGTCACGTCTTTCATAGAAAGCACCATAGTTATTATCTCGGCATTTATGGAAACGTCCTCGGCAAGAAGAACTCGTTTACCTTTCAGATCTCTTGTTGACTTTTGCAATTGTTGCTTTTCAACAATTTCTCTTGATGAAGTATTCAACGTAATATTCACCATGAAAGTTGTGCCTATCCCCTTTTGACTGTCAACGGAGATATTGCCGTTCATCATCTCAACAAGATTTTTGGTGATGGTCAAACCGAGTCCCGTACTGCCGTATTTGTTTGTTGAGGAATTATCTTCCTGAGCAAAAGCACCAAACAATTTCGGAAGAAATTCCAGACTGATTCCAATTCCCGTATCGCTTATTATAAATTTGAGAGTTGCTTTGCCGTTGAATTTGGCTGTTTGCTCAACGCTAAACAAGACCGTTCCGCCTGCGGGGGTAAATTTAACGGCATTTTCGAGAATATTCATAAAAATTTGGCGAAGTTTCGTATCATCACCGCAATAATAATCTTCCGTATTTTCATCGACCCGACACTCATAATTTATCTGCTTGTTTTTTGCCTGACTGCCAATTGCTGCGTTTATTTCATCAATAATTTTTGAAAAAGAGAACTCCTCATTTTTAAGAGTCATTGTACCGGACTCAATTCTCGACACATCAAGAACATCGTTTATTATACCGAGCAAATGCTGTGCCGAATCTCCGATTTTTTTCAGATAACCTCTTGTTTGTTCCGAAATATTGGGATCGCTGAGGGCGATATTGTTCAAACCGATTATCGCGTTCATGGGGGTTCGTATCTCATGGCTCATATTGGACAAAAACGCAGTTTTGGCATTATTGGCACATTCGGCTTCGGTAAGAGCTTGACCAAGGATTTCGCTTTGATCTATATTGCGTCTTATTTCGTTATCGACATCGGAAAAACAGGCACTCACCGCATGAACGGTGTTGTCATCTCTATCTTCGGGGTGACGAACTCCGGCAATCCGAGCCATTTCGTAAGATTCCGTATTGCCATGATGCACCATATATATATAAGACATAACCCTATTATTTTTCAGTTCGGCTTTTATATTTTCGGGCTGAACGAAGTGCAAAAACTCATCTTTGTATTGATTTGCTACATACTGCTCGGCATACTGCGTAACAGATTCGATATAATTGAAATGCTCTCCGACCCTCATTTCGTTGGCGATATCATGACGGCTTTGATAACATATGCCCTCATTTTTATCAAGTTCAATATAATAAACGCTCTTATAATCCGATGAAAGAGCTGTTATGAGTTTTTTGAGTTTTTCGGAATGTTCATGTTTTTCGGTAATATCGGAAATAAACACATAATAAATACCGCCATGAGCATCTGTTTCGGTGTAATGACCGTAATCATCTACCCATCGGACAGAACCGTTTTTTTGTATGATTCTATACTCAACATAATCTAAATGTTCGTTACGGCTGTTGACTTGATTTTTTATAGACTCGCACACACGCTCATAATCATCGGGGTGAACCATTCCTTTAAAATTATATCCCGTGAGCTGTTTAAAATCTTCGAGATTATCGCAGCCAAAAATCTCACAAACCGCCTGATTTGCATATATAAGCTCTTCCGGCTGTTGTTCTTTATAAATAAAGAATCCGCCCGGCATATGACATCCAATTTCCTCAATTACATCAAGAACCTGCTCATTTAAATGAAAATTCTTTCCAAACATAATTAATCATTCGCCAGCTTTTGAAGTTTTTCAAACTGAGTTTTTATTTCATTTACAAGATTTGAATAATCGACATCTTTTCTTTGACGTAAAAGCTCGGTTATTTCGGCAACGGGATTTGCTATGG
>CACXHC010000293.1 GCA_902767285.1 uncultured Ruminococcus sp. | reverse complement strand
CCGATAACAACGGCAACGGCGGAAACGGTGGCAATAATCCTGATTCCGACAACAACGGCAATGGCGGAAACGGTGGAAACGGCGGAAACGGTGGCAACGGTGATTCCGACAACAACGGTAACGGTGGAAATGGCGGAAACAGTGGCAACGGTGATTCCGATAACAACGGCAATGGCGGTAACGGCGGTAACGGTGGCAACGGTGATTCCGATAACAACGGCAACGGCGGTAATGGCGGAAACAACGGCGGAAATAAAGAAACATCCGACACATCCGATTCTCCCGATAAACCAAGCAATCCAAACGATGGAAACGGTGGAGATAACGGAAACAACGGCGATAACGGAAACAACGGCGATAACGGAAACAACGGAGATAACGGAAATAACGGCGAAAAAGAAACAATCATGATCCTTATGGGCGATGTGGATTTGGATACCGTAATCACTTCAAACGATGCTGTGCTGATACTCAGATATTCGATTGGTCTTGACGATTTTGATGTTATTCCCAAATATGCGGCTGATGTTATAAGCGATACTGCGATAGATTCCGGTGACGCTCTCGCTGATTTAAGATATTCTGTGGGCTTTGTTGATGATAATTCGTTGGCAGGCGTGGAAAAAGAATTTCCGGTTCATTTAATTTAATCATAAAATAAAGAGGGTCTTTCCAATGCTCAGGCAGAACGGAAAGACCCTTGCTTGATATAAGAATTATTTTTTATAAAAAAGATAATTTCATATTAAAAAATATAACAAAAAGATTATATTTTATTTAATTTAAATAAAAATATTGCGTGTTTATGTGCGTCATTTAAATAATAAAGCAATATTGCACAGAATTTGGAGTATAATTTGTACATTTCTTTGCATTGAAAACAGTACTATATATATTGTATAATTATATTGTATCATAGTGCGGTCGAGCGTGTTTTTTTTATTCAAAATTATCAAGTAAGACCGAAATTTTAAAAATTAGGGTGGTGCAGTCACAAGATGAAATATGTAATTGTTCAGGTGTCAAAATATTATGTTTGCATAACACCTGCAGAGTCGGGCAAGGCTTTTGTTAGCAGCGGCAAAGACCGAGATGCCAAAAGACCCGATTACGAAGTTACGTTCAAAGAGCCTCTTATAGTTTTTCTGCCGGAAAATTTGAGAGGTCAAGCGTGGAATTTCCCCAGAGATCTTGCCGAAGTAGTAAGAATGTCTATGAGAAATGCCAAAATCGACATAAAAGACGTTATACTTTGTGCGGAATGCGACAACCTCATCAGCCAAGAGTACCAGCATACTCCGGCTAAAGATAAGTACCTCAGAGTGTTCGCAGAGAA
The DNA here is from genome assembly GCA_902767285.1 of uncultured Ruminococcus sp. Classification (GTDB taxonomy): domain Bacteria; phylum Bacillota; class Clostridia; order Oscillospirales; family Acutalibacteraceae; genus RUG592. The sequence continues at coordinate 3,811 of CACXHC010000293.1, read as the reverse complement.
CGAGGCTAAAGGTCTTATCAATGATGAAATCAGCAACTATTCTCTTATTAACTGTGAGTACGGCTCAAGCAGTCAAAAAGAGGACGAAAATGCTCAGTTGGGTGCTAATGTTTATATTATCCCGAAATCTTATGTAGAAGAACTTAAAACTGCTTTCAGAGAGCAATCTTTGGTTCTCTACAAATTGATTCCCCCGACAGTCAGCATGATCAAAATCGCAAAAACAGGTATAAACAGTTTCGATAAGTCGGTTGCTCTCATTAGTTTGGACTTCTGCTCGGCAAGACTTCTTGTTGTTCAGAAAGGCGTTCCGGTGTATGCTCACTCGTTCGCTCTGCCGTTGGGCGAAATCACAAACATTTTTGCTACCGACCAGAATTGTACTCTTGAGGAAGCTTTCGAAGTTATCCGCAAATACGGTGTAGGTATCTCTGAAAAATGTAATTCCCGTCAGGCAGGACGTGAGATGCGTCAGATTTTCGAGAATATATCAAGCGAGATAGTAAGAAACCTCAGAATGGTACTTCTCAGCCTGCGTATAGAGCTTGACCAGATTTACGCCAGCGATTTTGCTGCATATATCCCCGGCGTTTTGAAGCATATCAGAACAATAAGCGTTCAGGCTGATGAAATAAACCTCATTTCGGACGCATTCACTACGTTAACAAATGTTCCGATAATCACAAAGGAAACCGATGAAGCCGGTTATAAAACAGCTTGCTTCTATACATATTCGTATCTCATAAACAGTGGGGCCCAAAGTGAAAATAACCTTGCGGCAATCACAGGCGGCAAGAGCGTTGACCTCGGCGGAGCTGCTGCCGGTTTAGGAAATCTCGCTGCTATGGCATTTGCTGTTGTTGCTGTCGGAGTTATGGTGTTTATCGGTTTGAGATCTTACGGTCTTGAGGTTCGTAAACAGCAAGATGAGGCTCGACTTAATTCACCGCAGTATGACGAAATTAAAGGCTTGCTCGATGAACAACTTTCTCTCAGAAACAAAATGGCTAACGCCGAGCAAGACAAAAAAGCTCTCCCTCAGCCTAATGCAAATACCTGCGATATTATGGATCAGGTATTTACTCAACTCTCGGATCACGTTGTAGAAGTTAAAAACTATGATGTAAAAAATGATACCAACTCTATCGAAACTAAATTCCGTGTAAAAGCTGTTGAGGATTATACAAGACTTCAGGACGATATTCGTGCAGATGGTTTCTTTAGTATAAATACAAACTTCCGTTCATCACAGGTTACTGAGAAAATAAAAGTTCCAGTTGTTGAAGAGCCGGAAGAGAAGGACGATAAGAACGATTCCGATACAGATAAAGACGACAGCAAAACAAAGGGAAGCGGTGTTCTTGGTACCGGTAAAACTCAGTTCAGAACCGAGACAGTCGTTCTTTACGAAGTTACACATACATTCAGTGTTGAAGGTCTTAAAAACAGAGTATCTGCTGAAGAGGAAGACGAAGGATTCCATACAGACATCAGCCGTGGTACAAACTACGATGAGATGATCGAATCCCAAAAGGAGGGCAATTAAAATGGCGAAAACCAAGGAAAAGGCTAAAAAAGTACCCGGAGCACTCGTTGCGGCAGTTGTTGTAGTAGTTGCAATAGCGGCGTTTGTTCCCACAGTGTATATGCCTTATAAAAATAAAAAGCCACAGATGGACAGCGAACATCTTGAGGCTTTGAGTACCATAGAATATTATGAGGATTCTATTGCAAATCAGGCAAGCATAGAGGCGGAGATTGCCGATCTTCAGGCACAATGGGAAAAATATCGCAAAGATATGTTCGTTGAGCCTCAAACAGCTCTCAAGGATATTAACACCGCCATAGATGAACTCGAAATACTCAACTTGCTGTTTAGTCAGGGCGATGCTCAGAAAGACCCCAGCGAAACAGTTACGGCAGAGGGCAATCCGCTTTATTATGTTCCGATCACCGTTGAAGTTATAGCTGAAAGACAGCAGCTTCTTGATCTTCTCAAATTTGTAGAGGTTGATTCCGTAGGTGCTTACTATGTAAAATCTCTGAAAGCATCTCAGCCCAGTGAGAAAGAGCTTGCTTTGTTCTATCCCGATAAGTATAATTCGGATACCGAAATATCATCTGATGAAAAGAGCAGCGATACCGATACAGGTACAGATTCCGAAAGCCACAAAAAAGGAACAAGAACTATTATGGTTCAGTCCTCGGATACAGATACAGAAATCGAAACAGATACAGACGAGGAAGTTCTCAAGGCTAACATTCAGATTTATCTCTACTACTTCAATCAGGATATTAAAGAATTGCCGGCAGAAACAGATTCGGGTAAAAAATGATAACGTTTATCGTATCGGCTGTAATGGCGGCGGTTGGAGTCGCTTTGGGGTTCGCATGTTGTGTGATACTCAACAAGATACCTGCGGAGTGGCTCTGCGATTATGACGAAACTCCTTCTGAGGAGCTTAAAAACGGCATTAGATTTGTAAACAAAAAGCATGGAATTATACTTGGTGCATCGCTGGGATTATCAATGGCATTAACGGCGGTATCAAACGGAGTATCGGCAGAATATTTTATTGGGTGCTGTATGTGCTTTACGCTCGCACTTATTGCGGCGGCAGATGCAAAATATACCATAATTCCCGATCAATTCACAATAGCGGCGGCAGTAACAGCGGTGGCATTTGCCGTAACAGATGTCTTGACAAAAAAGGATTTTTCGGAGAAATGGTACGAACCTTTAATCGGTATTGCCGTAGGCGGGGGACTGCTGGTTGTGCTTGACCTTTTCAGTATGTTCGTTTTGAAAAAAGAGGGATTCGGTTTTGGCGATATAAAGCTGATGGCGGCTCTCGGGCTGATGTTCGGTTGGAAGTATATAATAGTTATGCTGATGGCGGCATCGTTTATTGCGGCGATACATTTTCTTATTCTTATATTTTCGGGTAAGGGACTGGGAAAAGAGGGAGTGTATCTTCCAATGGGGCCGTATTTGTGTATAGGTGCAGTTGTAACGATGATATGCCGTCCGTGGTTCAGTCATATATTCGATATGTATAAAACCCTGCTTGAAATGGAAGCCTTGCCTTAATTGTAAAAATGCAGTACCGAACCGCAGATTTGGCTCGGTTCGGTACTGTTTTTTTGAGTAAATGAGCAAATAAAAAATTATCGGTATTCAAATGTTAATTTTGGTTTTGAAATTGCTGTTTGAATGCAGATAATTTGTAAAATCTAACATCTAAAAACCAAAGGAAAAGGAGTCTTTTAAACTATGAGAGCAAGCAGCTTGAAAATCGGTCAGATTTTGATAAACATGGGAGCAATTACTCCCGATCAGCTTGACCAAGCATTGAGTATGCAGAAACAAAGCGGTCTGCGTCTTGGTGAGATATTGTTCAAAGAGAAGATGTGCGAAGAAGATAAAATATGCTTTGCACTCTCGAAGCAGTTCCAGATACCGTATGTAGACTTGGACGAAATAGAGCTGAAGGAAGAACTTTCGAACGTAATGTCCGCCGAGCTTTCAGAACAGTGTATGGCGGTACCGCTGGAAGTTGACGAAAAAGTTCTTACAATAGCTGTATCTGACCCGCTCGACTATAAAGGAATCAACAGAATACAAACAACAACCAAAATGCAGATACAAACCGTTATAGCTGCTCCATCGCAAATACAAAAGGCTCATCAGGCTTTGTATGCGTCAAAGAGAGCTATGGACGAGGCAAGAGAGTTTATTTCGAGTCAGGTAAGTCAGGCAGGTAAAGAGGACGAAATCGAAGCAGCAAAGGCAGCGGCAGACGATCAGCCT
>CACXHC010000292.1 GCA_902767285.1 uncultured Ruminococcus sp. | reverse complement strand
TCCGGATTAATGCACAATTAAGTTTTTTTGGGAAAGGGGTCACAGGGGAAAACCCTTTTTTTTCAAAAAAAGGGTTTTCCCCTCCCCAAATCTCACGACTCAGAAGAAATTTTTGACAAAAACTCTTCTTCGGATATAACCGTTATACCAAGTTTTTTAGCCTTGTCGAGCTTGCTTCCGGCATCTTCTCCGGCAAGAACAAAATCGGTCTTTTTGGATACTGAAGATGACACCTTTCCGCCGTTCTCCTCAATAATCTTGCTCGCCTGACTGCGTTTGAGAGTCGGCAGAGTACCCGTAAGCACAAAAGTTTTGCCTTCAAAAACGTTACTCTTGTTCTGCTGAACGGTTTCGGTGAGTTTTAGACCGAGAGTTTTAAATTCGGCGATAAGCTCTTTTGATTTCGGAAGAGCAAAATAATTAACGATACTCTCCGCCATAATTTTTCCGATACCGTCAATTTGGGTGAGCGAGTCAACATCTGCGTTCATAAGCTCGTCAATTGTAGGATATTTCGCACAGAGAATTTTTGAGGCTTTCTGCCCTACAAGGCGTATTCCGATACCCGTAATAAGTCGGCTGAGTTCGTTCTGCTTTGATTTTTCGATTGCTGTCAGAATATTTCTGGCGAGCGTGTCGCCCGCTCTTTCAAGACTGCTGATTTGCTCGGCTTTCAGCTTATACAAATCCGCCGGAGATTGCACTGCTCCGCTTTTTACAAGAAGTTCCAAAAGTGCGGGGCCTAATCCGTCAATATCCATAGCATCTCTCGAAACAAAATGAATGAGATTTCGCATAAGCTGTGCCGGACAAGCCGTATTTGTACATCTAACGGCTGCGTCGCCCTCTTCTCTCGTCACGGGCGAACCGCATGACGGACAAATTTTCGGCATTTCAAACGGAACCGTGTTCTCTCCTCTTTTGCTCAGAGCGACTACTTCGGGAATAATCTCCCCCGCCTTTCGCAAAATGACCTCATCGCCAATTCTTATATCTTTTTCCTTTATGAAATCCTCATTATGAAGAGTGGCACGTCCGACCGTTGTTCCGGCAAGAAGAATCGGCTCAAAAATGCCTGTTGGAGTCAAAACTCCTGTGCGTCCGACATTTATCTCAATATCCTTCAAAACAGTGACTTTCTCTTCGGGCGGATATTTATATGCCTCCGCCCACTTCGGGAATTTTGAAGTACTTCCCAGCTCCTCACGCACTGAAAACTCATCAACTTTGACAACGGCACCGTCAATCGGAAAATTGAACTTTTCACGGTTATTGCCTATATACTCAATCTCCGATATTACATCTTCAATGCTTGCAAGTTTTTTGTAAAACGGCGATACGGGCAGACCGAGTTCTTTCATAGCGTTGATGGACTCCTCATGACCGCTGAACTGAAGTCCTTCGGCTTGCTGAATATTGAAAACAAAAATATCGAGTTCACGCTGAGCCGTAATTTTGCTGTCTTTTTGACGCAACGCACCGGCGGCGGCATTTCGGGGATTTTTTGCCGGCTTTTCGTCATGCTCCTCTTGATATTTCAGAAGATTGGCGAAACTGGTATCCGACATATAAACTTCGCCACGCACTTCCAAATAAGGAATCGGCTTTGCAAGTCGTTTAGGCAAAATTTTAATTGTGGCTATGTTATCGCTTATATCCTCGCCGACTTTTCCGTCACCACGAGTTGACCCTCTAACAAAAATTCCGTTTCGATATTCCACCGAAACCGAAAGCCCATCAAATTTCGGCTCTATAACATAATGAGCATTCGGGAACGCTTCTTTAACACGGCGGTCGAAATCACGGAGTTCATCATAAGAGAACGAGTCGTGCAGACTCTCCATCGGAACAGTATGCTCCACGGGCGAAAATTTCGCCGAACGCTCGCCGCCGACTTTTTGGGTGGGCGAATCTTCTTTCAAGAGATTTGGATATTGCTGTTCCAACTCTTCCAGCTCTCTCATGAGCATATCATAATCGTAGTCGCTTATCTCGGGTGAATCCTGATTATAATAACGCTCGTTATGATAATTAAGTTCATCTGTTAATTGTTTTACTCTTGCTTTTGCCGATTCAAAATCCATAAAAACGCACCTCAATAAAATAAAAATCGGGGCAATCCCCAAAAAGGGAACTGCCCGATATTTTTTGTATAAATATTACTCTTCTTCGGGAGTAGATGCAGAAGCAACAACCTGATCCTGATTTTTCTTATCATTAAGAACGGCTCTGATTGAAAGAGAAATTCTCTTTTTGCCTTCATCGTCAACGATTTCGGTAATTTTAGCCTGAACCTTCTGACCGATTTTGAGTTCATCTTCGATATTCTCAACTCTATGATTTGCAATCTGAGAAATATGGATAAGACCTCTCTTTTTAATATCGGGATCGATAACAGCGAATGCACCGAAATCCGTAAAACTCTCGATAGTAGCGTCTACGACATCGCCGACTTTATGAGTTGCAACGAACTTAACCCACGGATCGTCCTCAGGTCTTTTGTGGCCGAGCGAAACGAACTTTTTGTTTTTCTCTTTATCGAAGCCGATTTTCTTAACAAAAACTTCGATTTCATCGCCGACTTTAACAACCTCAGACGGGTGCTTGATTTTCGACCACGACAATTCGGATTTATAAACCAAACCATCAACGCCGCCGATATCAACAAACGCACCGTAATCTTTTATAGATTTAACTTTGCCCGTGAAAGTTTGACCAACTTCGATGTTGTTCCAGAACTCTTCTCTTTTAGCGGCTCTTTCGGCTCTAAGGCGTTCGCTCTGAACAGATTTTATAGAACCAACGGCACGTTTTTTCTTCTTATCGAGTTCGATTATACGGAACTCAACTTCTTTGTGAAGGATTGATTCAAGACCATCTTTTCTCGAAACGAAAGTAAGAGAACCGGGAATGAACACTCTTGTAGCGTTACAAACCACAATAACGCCGCCTTTTACGACTTCGGTAACAACACCCTTAAGTATTTCTTTAGATTCCTCGGCTTGAACAAGAACGTCCCAACCCTTATTGGAGTCGATGCGTTTTTTGGAACACATTATCATACCGTCTTGGTCGTTAGTTTTCATAATAAGGAGTTCGACCTTATCACCGATTTTAACAACGTCCTCAGGTTTTGCATTTGGGTCTACGGAAAGTTCGTTAATCGGAATAAAACCCGTTTGTTTTCTGCCATCGATTGTAACATAAACAGCAACAGGCTCTATGCTTTCAACAACACCAAACACCTTATCATTTGTTTCATTAGCCCAGCTTTCCTCAAACAATTGCTCGAAGCTCTCGCCGGATTCATTTTCAACTACTATCCCGGATTTTTCACTCATTATATCCAGTACCTCCTTGATTATTTCTACCGGAGTAGAGGCTCCGGCAGTTATTCCTATGCAGTCGTCCTCGCTAAAAGAAATATTATTTAGTTCATCAGCCGTTTCAATCAGATACGTTCTACCGCATTCTTTAGCACAAATATCATAAAGTTTGTTAGTATTAGAACTGTGTCTGCCCCCAATGACGATCATAATATCAGAAGATTTCGCCAATTCAAACGCACCGACTTGTCTTTGTGAGGTCGCATTACATATTGTACCAAAAAAAATTGAATTTGTACATAGTTTTTCTGAAATTTTTATAATTTTTTTCCATTCTTCCACATCAAATGTCGTTTGAGCCACCAGACAAACATTTTTGTCCGTCAAATCAGGATTTTGACTAATGATTTGTTGAAGCTCAACCGCATTTTTGACCACAAACGGAGTTTTGGAGCAAAAACCTTTTATGCCGATTACTTCGGGGTGATTGGCATCACCTGCGATAATAACGTTGGCACCGAAGCGAGTTTGCTCTTCAACGATCTTATGTATTCGATGAACGAACGGACACGTTGCATCAACATAATTGATGTTATTCTTTTTCAAAAAACCGTACACATCGGCTCCCACACCGTGAGAGCGAATAACAAGCGTCCTGTTGTTTTCGAGCTTTTCGGGCGAATCCACCACATTTACGCCCATATTTGCCAGCTCATCAACGACCTGCTTATTGTGGATTATCGGCCCAAGAGTGCTTACGCTTTTGCCCTCTTCGGCAAGCTTTCTAACTATATTAACAGCACGGTTCACACCGAAGCAGAACCCTGCTTTGTCTGCTACTCTAATTTCCATTTTGCTTTTACTCTTTCTTTTTTTCTTCTTTTTTTGAAAAAAAAGAAGCAAAAAAACTTTAACTAATGGAGATTTGTATATACGCAGCCATTCAAAGCAAAATTAGATTTTCAAAAGAACTTACTGTAAAGTAAAAAGGAACCGCACACGAGCATTAGTTTTTTTCTGCTTCTTTTTTTTTTCAAAAAAAAAAGAAGAATAAAAATAAAAAACTAATTGTTGTTAAACTCAGCTGTATGTTGCTCACGCATT
>CACXHC010000291.1 GCA_902767285.1 uncultured Ruminococcus sp. | reverse complement strand
TTGGCTTTCTTGGGAAAACCTTTTTTGAAAAAAAGGTTTTCCCAAACCCTTTCCAAAAAACTTTAATTGTGTAAAAAATATTTATTTGCTAATTACAGAATATTCGTTGAAACACATAAAAAAAAGTTTTTTTTGCTTCTTTTTTTTTCAAAAAAAAGAAGAGAAAAAAACGCCCTCCTTGTGGAGGGCGTCGGCAAAACGGATACAAAATATAAATATTTTTTACTTACAGAGAGTACCGCAAGGCACTCTTTTTTACTGCATTGAAACTGTTATATTTTTGTTTTGGTCTGATTTTGTCCTATTAATCATCGCATAGAAAAGGAAACAGTCTTTTGCAGTTTTCACAGCCGATACATCACATTGAACTTCTGTGATACACCGAAACGGTGGTTGCACGTCTTGCTCGTTGCTTTCTGTTCTCAAGGGAAGTTTTCCAATAGTGCATCGTTCCCGCAAAGAAGATAATCACAAGTGACACGCCGACTGCAATAAGTGCATTGGTCGTTGTGAAATAATCATCAACGCCGGTTTGTACGAATACAACTGAATTATCACTCGTTTTTGGACTTTGAACAACATTTGTTGTGGTTTTGCTCTCGGAAGTTTTAGTTGTTACGGTTGACGCATTTTCGGTTTTCTGACTTACCGTTTTTTCAGACTTGCTCTCAGCGGACTGATCTGTAACCTCAGTATCGGTGGAAGGAGTCTGAGTATTTTCGGTATTTTCTGAGGTGTCGGAGTTTTCGATAGCCGTTTGCGTATCAGTTTCGGAGTTTTCGAGAGATATTGTGACGCTCTGCTCAGATGACGTTGAATCGGTTTCGTTGGAATTTTCAGCATCGGATTCGGCGACAATTTCGTTAGAAGTATCTGAAATATCTTCAGCAAGTTCGTAAAGTGCGTTTTGAGCATCAGATTTTGTTTGAGTATAGTCACCGTTAAACACGCTGTACATAGTAGTTATGGTATTTTCATCGAGGTAATTTCCGTTACCGCAGTCGTAATCTTGTTTAAACTGTTGAACAGCGTCTGCGGTATTGTAGCAGTACACGCCTGTTATATCATAGTCAAAATATCCGAGTTTTATGAGAATATATTGAATATCCGAAATATCGGATGCCACGTCACCGGGCTTAAAAACTGCATCTTGAGGGATATATTCTTCATCTTCATCGCAGCTGTTTGCTGAGGACTGCTCCGAATCGATTTCAGACTGCTCGTTATCGAAATCTTCGTTGCCTTCTTCGGGTACAGGCTCGGAATTTTCCGCAAGTTTTTCATCGCTTGAGAGTGCAGAGTTATCGCTCTGTTCAGTTTCATCAAACAAATCGGGATCTTCGTCATTCTCGTTTAAATTCTCAGTGTTCGTTATAGATTGATCCTCCTCATCATCGGAGAAAACGACTTTTCGTGGAGCATTAGGGGCTTGCAAAGCGGATTGAGTATCCTCATCGTAAACGCCTGTCATGCTAAGTCCGGCAGCCTTCTGAAAATCCATGAGAGCATTCTGCGTTATATAACCGAAATACTCGGTAGTGTCGTCATCGAAGTAACCGAGAGATTTAAGTTTTTCTTGCAGTTGATTCACGGAAGAACCGGTGGAGCCGTATTGCAGCACTTCGGGAGCAACCACGATTTCATCGATTTTGTCCGAATCCTCATCGGATCGGTTATTTGCTACTACACTCGTTCCCTCTGATGAATTATCGTAGGAAACGCCTGCAACTTTGAACCACATGACCCAGCTCTTTGTTGATACCGACTGATAGCATACATTGGAAATTTCATCTCTTGCGTCTACCGCCATTCCTCCGCCAACGTAAACACCGACGTGTCCCGGCTGCCACAGACCGAGTCCGGGAATATCGGGAACACCTTCGGAAACGTATCCTGATTCAGGCGAACTGTACAGCATATCTTCTGTAACACGAGGCCCACCGCCAACGTAGCTGTAAATAAGTCCGGAGCAATCCACCGCACCCGGTGATGCACCGCCCCAAACGTAGCTACAGCCCTCGTTATACGCTCGCATAGCATAAGCGGCGAGTCCGTCACCGGTGGCGTTATCGGCACTCGCAAAAAGAACGCCGCCCACAGATAATGACGCTACAAGAACAAACGCAAGTGCAAGGGAAAGGCACTTGCGTAATATTTTAGACATGGTAAAAACCTCCATAAAAATACTTTGAAGCCGTTCCGCCTTTTCCTTTTTCTTCATCAAGTCGGGTCATATTAAATTTTGATTCAATTGTTACAAGGCAGTAACAATTTAGTTACATTATAACACGCTGTTAGTAATTTTTCAAGTATTATTTTTATATTTTTTTAATTATTTTTCATACTCCACTTAAAATCCCTCAATTCGCCCGAGCAAAGCAGTTGAGGATAATCCCATTGTCGAAGGACTTCATAAACAGCGACAGCCACAGAATTTGACAAATTAAGGCTTCGAGCCTCGTCCATCATAGGGATACGCACGGTAGTATCAGGATTGTCGAAAAGGAGTTTTTCGGGCAAGCCCTTGCTTTCTTTGCCAAAGAAAAGATATACGTTATCGGGATACTCAACCTTCGAGTAAACATTCTTAGCCTTTGTAGAAAAAAAGTAATATTGCCCCGAATTAACGGCAAAAAAATGCTCCAAATTCCTGTAAAACGATATATCAAGATATTTCCAATAATCAAGACCGGCGTGTTTTAATTTTTTATCATCTATTTTAAAACCAAGCGGTTCTATCAGATGCAGCCTCGCCCCCGTTACCGCACAAGTTCGAGCGATGTTTCCCGTATTTTGCGGTATCTCCGGTTCAACAAGCACTATGTTTATTACCGCCATTTTTCCTCTCTCTCCTTTTTTGTCTTATTTTTCTTTCTTCTTTTTTTTGAAAACACCAGTTTCCAAGTTC
>CACXHC010000290.1 GCA_902767285.1 uncultured Ruminococcus sp. | reverse complement strand
GGTCACAAACGGTTTGGGTAGCTACTTACCATTGTACACCTTTTTGAGAGTAATTCACATTTTTATTTGCTTAAAACTTGGAAACTAGTGTTTATAATTTAAAGTTGATTTAAATTTCGTTTGATAGAATATTATCGTAGGGAAACAAATTTGCACAAAGTTACAGAATTATGACGAACATTATACGGAGGTGTTCCAAATGAAAGAGGCAAAAACAATAAAATCTCTCGAAAAAAATACAGACGCATACATAAAAGAATATTATGATACAATCAATCAAATTTGGAAAGATAATCCCAAAATTACAGAACTGAAATATTTTCTCAAAACAATGCTTTTTTGGTGTGACACAGAACATAAAAAATCTGCTGATACCCGTGTTGTTGTACTCGGTACGTCTATCCCCGAAGAACTTATTATGGCATCGGGAGCGAAACCATATTTTATAATCGGAGGAAGTCTTGGTTCGGTATCGTGGTCAGACGATCTTGTTCCGAGAGATACCGACCCCGTAAGCCGTTCCATTTTGGGATACATTCATCAGCCCAACGGTGCGGATTTTTCCGATTCGCTTTTCATTGTTCCACTGATTTCCGACAGCATGAGAAAAATCGTATACGAGCTAAAAGAAGAAGGACGAAAAGTTTTTGCGGTTGATATTCCTCCTTGTAAAAAAGACCAAAACGCCGAGAAAAAATGGCAGATGCAAATGATCTCCATGACAAACGCAATCTCGGCTCACTTAAAAACAATAGTAACCAAACATTCAATAAACACGGCTGTAAAGAGTGTTTCAATGGCAAGGCACACACTTCTTGATTTTTTGAAAGCGACTCAAAATCGAAACGACATCATTACCGACACCGCAAGACAGCTTGTTCAAAACAGCTATTATTTTGCTGATGATATTGATATTTGGACAGCTCATCTAAAATCACTGATAAACCAAACAAAAAATATGCCGATAAAAAAATCTTCTTCAGAATCGTGCGGAGTTCTGTTGCTCGGTTCGCCTGTTATATTTCCGAATTACAAGATTCCGTTTCTCATAAACAACATACAGCTTACAATCATGGATGCTGTGGATTCTTCATCTCTAAAAAACCACATTGTTTATGAACGTAAATCTATGTATGGCAGTTGTAACAGAGCTATCCGAAATATTGCTTCTCAGTGGTACAAATACGATGCTTCCTCGGCATTCGTAAAAAATGATTTACTTTACAAATATGTTTCTTGGCTCATAAAAAGAGGCAACATAGAAGGTGTTATTTATCATGTACTGAAAGGTCAGATAGAATATGATTTTGAACTCGAACATTTTGAAAAAATGCTTTCCGAATATAATATACCTGTTTTCAGACTTGAAACGGATTATCAGTATCAGGACGTTGAACAGCTTCGAATAAGAACAGAAGCTTTTTCGGAAATGCTCTTTCAGAATCGATACAAAAGAAATCGCACAGTTCAGTTTAAAACAGACGAAAGTGCGGTGAAAGAAGCGAGGGCTGTATCATGATGTCACGCAAAAGAATAATAATAACATCAATCGTATGTGTTGCACTTGCATTGCTTGCATATTTTGCATATATGTTTCCTTTTTACCTATTCGACACAAACGATTACACCACAAGTTTAGAAAAAATAATGTCTGTTGAATATCTGAAAACACTTGTACCGCTGTTTATCATAATTGGATTATCAGCACTGGGAATATTCATTTGCATATGGCTGCGAAATCTCATGCTCAAAAGCGATAAAAAATATTCACGCTTTGCAAATGTCGGCAAAAGCAGAACAAAAGGCAGTCTGCCAAAGCAAAAACCGGTCGTACTCATGATTGTTCGTTGGATAACAATGATAGTCTTTTCATTCATGATGATTTGGGGCGGTTTGATATTCGGACTTAAAATGTCGAGCATAAGTATTCCGATACTCTCGTGTCCTTGGAATACTGAACAAATGACAGAGTCAAGCTGTTATTATTTATCGCATCTGAACGAGTTGTTTGAACTTCCTATAAAGAGTGTACTTCTGTTTTTTGCAAGTACAATTGGATTTACAATACTGCTTGGACGTGCAATATGCGGATTTCTTTGTCCAATGGGATTTATTCAAGATATTATGGACAAAATACGCCAAAAAACGAGGGTTGACGGAATTGTAATGAACGACAAAATGTACAGTGTATTAACTCCGATAAAATGGTGCTTAGTGCTGATATTTGTCGGACTGTGCTTTGCAGGCGGGAATTTCTGCAACTTCTGTCCTGCGGTTGCGGTATCGCCGATACTTGCCGGAATAAGCACAAGTCTTTACGTCAGCGGATTTCTCATGGTGCTTGTACTTATGGGCGGATTCTTCAAACGCAGACTGTTTTGTAATGTTTGTCCGCTCGGATATTTGATGGGACTTTTCCATAAAATATCACTTTTTCGCATAAAAAAAGACTGTCAGGCTTGCACCGAGTGCGGTGCTTGTTATGAGGCTTGCCCGATGGGTATAAAAACGATATATACTGAACGAGGAAAAGCAGATGTAACAGATGCAAATTGTATAATGTGCGGTGAATGTGTGAGATGCTGTCCCGAAAACAACGCACTTTCAATGACATTTGCCGGAGCAAAAATATATACATCATCAAGAGAAGATATAATGTCCGGCTACAAACCGACAAGAATTAAGAGAGATGATAAAAAATGATGACTGAAAATAAATCCTCTACATTCAAAGAGCGACAAAACAATAGATTTATAAACAAAGAAACCCAAACTTCGGCAAAATATTTGCGTCGTCTTGCAGAATTGCCGGAAGCTCCCGAAGGAATCGAAGTTTTTTACGATGTTCTGAAAAGAATATATGTCGAAATGCAGGGAGCATATGTCGAACAAGGTACAAAAACAATAGGAACATACTGTGTTATGGTTCCGCAGGAGATTATTTACGCATCGGGGGCAATTCCGATAAAATTATGCAGCGGAAATTATACGGCGTTTTCGGTGGGAGATAACATCGCACCGAGAGATGCGTGTCCTTTAGTGAAAGCCGTTGCCGGATTTAAACAAACAGGTATTATGCCGTTATACGAAAATTGCTCCATGATGGTAGTTCCAATCACCTGTGATTGCAAAAAGAAAATCGCCGGAATGCTTTCGGATAAATGCGATGTCATGGCACTTCACATTCCGGCTTCACGAAATGATGACGATATAGATAATTATGTTGATCAGCTTTACGAGCTTATTGACAGACTCCAAAAAGTTACCGGAAACACAGTCACCTACGAAACATTGTGCGAAGGTTTCAAAAAAGTAGGATACGCACAATATGAACTTTCGGAGTTCATAAAACTGAAACAGAAAACTTCGTATTTG
>CACXHC010000289.1 GCA_902767285.1 uncultured Ruminococcus sp. | reverse complement strand
TTGCCGATATTTGCGGTATTACTGTTGAGCAGGTAGAGGCAATAGCAGCGGAAATGAGTGCAGCATAACGCCAATATTTAGCAAAATATTTTTTAAGGCTCGCAGATCGTCCCAAAAGGTTGGTCTGCGGGCTTTTTGTTGTGTCATTTGCTTCGTAATGCACAAAGCAAGTGTAATATTACACAAAAATTTTCATGAATATAATTAAAATATATTGACAAAAGCTGCAATAGTATAGTATAATGATTTGTAATGTGTATAATGGTGAAATTTGATGAATTATTCTTTGTTTTCAATCAGATTAAATGTGTTGATTTAAAATATTTTGGATGAAGAAAGTGAGTTGATTTTATGGGATTTCAAATCGAAAATGGTGTGCTGGAAAAGTACACTGAAGAAAATGGGGTAACAGATGTTATTATCCCCGACAGCGTGATGATAATTGGATATAGTGCGTTTATTGGGTGTTCAAGCCTTACCTCTGTAGTCATTCCCGACAGCGTGACGAGTATCGGAGGTGGGGCGTTTTGTGATTGTAAAAACTTGCAATATATTTATGCCTCAATTGATTCGCTTATTATTAAACATCTGCAATCATGTAACCCGCTAATAATTGAGAAAAGAGGTGAAAACTATCGCTTTTTTGCGGTCAGTTATAAGAGTTACGAAAGCAGCTATGCTGATTTCATTAAGACTAAGCTGTGGAATGCCTACGATTTGGAACTTCTGAACAACGGTCCTAAATACAAGTACCGTTTGCCCGCACGTCTTTTCGGAGGACTTGACAGGCTGCTGAATCCCGTTGACTTGACCGAAGAAAACAAGCAGTTGTACATTGAATTGCTCAAAAAGAACGTCAAGAAGATGGTAACAGTCGCAGAGGCGATAAACTGCCCGTTTGCGGTCAAGGCACTTTTTGATTTGGGCATAATTGACGACAGCAATGCCAAAACTGTAAAAAAGCTGATAACAGCATCCGAAGTGCCCGAGATAGCGTCACTTGTCGAATTGTTCGGTGCTGAACCCGAAAAGCCGAAGGCAAAGAAAAAGTCTGCCCCGAAAAAGGCAGAACCCGAAGTCCCCGCCGACCCGCTCACCGCTGAATACAGAGAGAAGCTCACTTCGATCAAGGGTAATGATATCATAAAGAAAATGAAGCTCATCGGCACAAAATTCCCGAAGGTTAAACTGCTTGACGGCACAGATGCACCCGATGAACTGTTCCGTTTTATAGTAGCCTCTTACGGTGCAAAGGATTGTTCTCATATCAATGAAGAAGCCGACAAAGCCGCCGCTTTATTGTCTTATGATTCGCTTTGCGAGGCGATAGCCGCAATAAGTAACGGTCTTGATATTTCTCTATATCCCTCGATTCTGCCCGTTGTGTGCCGTTTCGGAAATCCCGCCCAGATAAAGGCGGTTATAAAATATTACGACATGCTCGAGGGTGCAAGGGGAAAAGCTCTTCAACGTAAGATAGAGTCTGCATTGGCTATGAATGATACTCGTGTGGCTGTCCTTTGGCTCGAAAAAGAAAGGAAACTTGAAAAACTTTGCCCTCTTGCGTAATATTTCGGTAGAACAGGTGTATGATAAATATCTGTATGATTTCGGCTTTGACGAGCAGGGCAAGCGTGTGTTCGATCTCGGAACAACAACGATAGAAGCGACGATCTCGCCCGAGCTTACTTTGTCGCTTTTGAATACAGCCACGGGAAAAGCAGTGCGCTCGATTCCCAAAAAAGGCGTTGCTCCCGATGTTCAGAAAAAAGCCGCCGATGACCTCGCCGATATGAGAGCGACACTCAAAAAGTGTGCAAAGCTGAAAAACGATCAGCTGTATCAAGATTATATCGAAGCTACCGAGTTTCTTGCCGCTGAATGGAAAGAACGCTATTTAAAAAATACGTTTTTGTGTACCGTTGCAAGCTTGCTCGTGTGGACACAGGACGGAAAAACATTTACACTCGCCGATCATAAAGCGATAGACTCTGACGGTGTGGAATATGAGATAACCGACAAGCCGATAAAGCTTGCTCATAACATTGAAATGGACAAATCCGACATCGCCGCATGGCAGAAGTATTTCAGTGACAAGAAGCTGAAACAGCCCTTTATGCAGATATGGGAGTCTGTCATCGACAAAGCTTTTGTAAGCGAGACACGCTACAAAGGCTGTCCGATACGAGATTATTATCTGAAAAAGCAGGAGAAGAGAGGCATTTCGATAGAGTGGTACAGTGGTTACTATTCGGAATCGCATTATCTTTCGATTGAGGGATTTGATGTAAGTTGTGACAGCGTAATAGTCGATGGTCATGACATGGTTGAGATCGAATCTATCAAGCCGAAAAACTGGAATCGCCGTGCGAATATGATAATAGCCTTTCTCGACAGAATAACAGTTTATAGCCGCATTCTCAAGGACGATGCGACAATCGAAATTATGCTCGACAATTTTACTCTGCCGCAGATAATGAGCTTCATCGACCTTGCTGCCGAAAACAACTGCGTAAACGTACAGGCAGTTTTGCTGAATTATCGCAACGAGCATTACCCTGAATATGACGGCTTCGCCGCTCTTGATGCTCTGCTGCTTGATGATGATTTTTAAATACCCGAATATATAATATTTTTTAAACAAGCAGAGAACAATGTTTTGTTTTCTGCTTGTGATTCTTTTTTTAATAATTAAAACGTATTGACATAAATTAAAATAGTATGGTATAATTTCTTAAATACATAACTTTTGAGATGTGAGAAGCTTCTCGAATTGAATGCACCGGAATTTGTCTACTCACAATTAAATTTTGTGTTTTCACAGAAAGCGGTGGTTTTATGAGTCTATCGTCATTAAATAACCAAGCTTCAGACTCTAATGTAATGTGGAATTTGTGGCATGGTTGTACAAAAGTATCAC
>CACXHC010000288.1 GCA_902767285.1 uncultured Ruminococcus sp. | reverse complement strand
TTTTTGCTTCTTTTTTTTTCAAAAAAAAGAAGAGAAAATAAGCAACAAATTGGAGATTTCTTAGGGCTGTTGTTTTTTCACAGCCCCAAAAAAATCCTATGTTAAATATCTGCAAGTTGTTTTATTATACCGCAAACTTTATAATGCGAAAGCGGAAAATATTCGATCGGCACGTGTTTTTCTTCGGCTAATCTTACAATATGAGCAAGTTCATCGGCGTTTTTGTATTTTTCATCTATGAGGATTTTCCATGGAACTCGGCGTAATAATACTCGTGTTGCTTCGCCGATTCCCGGTTTGACAAAGTTAATGTCCGATATTCCGAAATGTTCGGCGATGGCTCGTACTTCGTCTATGCCGTAACCTTCGCTCGCCGGAAGAACTTCTCCACAGTCGATTTCAAAATTTGATTCTATTGCATTTATAAATTCGTAGGATAAGTCGGAGTCTTTTAATTCGCCGTAGTACACAGCACCGTGAAAATCATCTTTTCCGATTATATCATCACGCAAAAAAGTTCGGCTGACAAGTCCCGAAATTGTGGAATTGAGGCATGAACTCGGTATAAGTATATCTTCATGAGTTCCGCAAAGTTCGGTTACATTTGCGGGGTCGGCAATTACTGCAATATCACTTGAAACATTCGGGTATTGAGAGAGTTCTTTTTTCAGCTCGCCCAAAATAGCACCTTTGCCAATCCAACCATCTACAAAAAGAATGTTTTCGGCACCGTGTTTGTCGATTATATAATTAAGTGCGTTGCGGTCGATTCCTCTTCCTCTTATTATTGAGATGGAATAATGCTCAACGGAAATTTTGTATTTCATTTTGATGTATCTTTTTATAAGAATGCCGATTGGGATTCCCGCACGGGCAAGCGATACAAGAACAACGGCTTTTCCTTTTTGCGAAATTATTTTATCGGAGAGTCTGCCTACTGCAAGAGCTGTTGGTTTTGCGTAAGCGTTCAGGGATTCTTCATACACCTGCATATATTTTTGTGTAGGAACATATTCAATAGGGAGCATCTCGCAATAATGTTTTCCCGATTGTATTAATTCTTCTCTTTCTTCGGTAGACTGCGGTTGTACTAATCCCGTTACATCTTTCAGCAAAAGAATTACGTCATCTTTAGAGTATGAAGTTTTTACGCAATTGTCAATCATTATACCACCTATATACAAAAATATTATTGTTACCTTGCGATTTGAATGCATTAGCGAGCGACATCAAGCCTTTTTGTGACATTTTGGGAGTATCCGTTATTATAACGACTGAATCATATTTTTGAATATCGTATATAAA
The DNA here is from genome assembly GCA_902767285.1 of uncultured Ruminococcus sp. Taxonomy (GTDB): domain Bacteria; phylum Bacillota; class Clostridia; order Oscillospirales; family Acutalibacteraceae; genus RUG592. Next base: position 1,078 of record CACXHC010000288.1, on the reverse strand, counting down.
AGTACGGCGGTCATCATCATAAAGGCTGATGAGTTCATATCTGCTGTGCAGAGGGTACTCGGGATTACAGCTAACAGTTATCGGACTGCGTGTTGTTGAGTGGGTGAGAACCAAAAATCCCGACTTTTCAAGTTCTCTTGCCGTGTAGATTGCCGGATACATAAATTCTTCCGAACCTATCACCGCTATTTTAGCGTTTTTTGTTTGGATATTCTGAGCAACGTCGGCGATTATTTTTTCAGCGAGTTTTTTACAAGCTAAGTGATAACTGCTCCCCATGCACAAACGGCGAGCATTAACATAATCTTCCGAAATTTCGGTAATTTGGACATCATGAATTGAATCATCAACATCAAAATAATTTCCGTCACTTGAATAACCCTCAGCGATAGCCGTATAATTTTCGTGATGAGTTTTTGCAACATAATGAACATCTATATTTTGCTCATTATACTTTTGTATAGACTCGCTGTCCATGCCGTTGAGCAGAGAAGCAACAGCAAATTTCATATTACCGTAATTTTTCTCGATAATATTTATAATTTTCATAATCGTGTTGCCGGTAGTGACTTCGTCCTCAACAAAAACGATTCTGTCGATACAAGGCAGAATCTTCTCAACATCATTTTTACAAAGTTTTTGTTCGGTGGCATGGCTGTGAGATTCCGTAAAAAACAAATACTCGACATTTTGCAGAGGCTCACGGGTAGTTTGCATATAAAAACTGCCGAGTTCCACAGCTAAAGCGGAGCCGATAGCAGTAGCGGTTTCGGCAAATCCCACAAGCAGAAGAGTTTCGTTTTTATACGCATCACTCACTTTTTTTGCAAGAGCGGAAAACATATCCAGAGATTTTTTTGCACTAACGGGAATATGTTTGCCTTGCAGAGCATTAACCACGAGATATTTTCGTTTGTTGTTGTTTTCTCGCTTTGCCACGCAAGCGAGAGTTTTTTCTGTGTATTCCATAAAAAAACCCCATATTATATATTAAAAGTTTTTTTTGCTTCTTTTTTTTTCAAAAAAAAGAAGGCAGGGTTTCAGGGGCGGCAGCCCCTGAGAAAGCAGGGGTTCGGGG
>CACXHC010000287.1 GCA_902767285.1 uncultured Ruminococcus sp. | reverse complement strand
CTAACATCCTATAAACTTAAACAAAAACGACTGCAAAAGTATGCAGTCGTTTTTGTTTCTATATTTTTTAGTAAATTCTATACAATTAAAGTTTTTTGAAAAGGGTTTGGGAAAACCTTTTTTTCAAAAAAGGTTTTCCCAAGAAAGCCAATTTTTCACAGCACCTTTATATTTTTATTGTGGTTCCCACATTCCCTGTTGTCGTATACCTGTATTTTTTGCTTCTGCTTCGATAACCGAAATATCATCAGAAGATAAGGTGACATCAAGTGCCTCTGCGAGCATTTTTGCGTGAGATGGCTTTGTAATGCCAACTATCGGAACAGCTCCTTTTTCGATAACCCAAAGAATCGGAATTTGCGAGGGGTCTATTTTGTATTTTTGGGCTGTATCTTTCATAACATCAAGAAGTTTTTCGATTTTTTTCAATTTGCTTTTCGGAAAGGCAAAATTTCTCATTGAGGATATTGGAAAATGATTTTTTGAGTTGTATTTTCCAGATAAAGCCCCTTGCTCCAAAACCATATACGCATAATAACGAATACCGTGACTGTTGCAGTAATCTATTATCGGCTGCTGGTCGTTTCGAAGCAAACTGAAATGGTTCTGTACTTCTCCGAGTTTCAGGTTTTCGGCTGATAGCAACTTTTCCGCTTCGTGAATATGCTCAAGAGAAACGTTGGAAATTCCGATAGATTTTATTCTGCCGTCTTTTATAAGCGGAATAGCTTCGCTGAGATTCTGTGAGAGGTTATTCGGAACATGAATCCAAAAAATGTCGGCACTTTTTCGGTTAAGACGTTTCATGCTGTCATTGAAAGATTTGGTAAGCTCTCCGTTTTTATACTTTTTGTTTGGCATAAATTTTGTCGATATGAATATATCGTTATTATCTTTGATAAGCGATCCTAAAAAAGTTTCGCAAGTTCCCATTCCATACACTGCCGCTGTGTCCCAGTTCAAAAAACCGAGTTTTACAGCTTCTTCAAAAGATTGTTTTAAGATTTGTGGGTCTTGACGTTTCCCGAATACAATAGATGAACCGTTGAAGCCTGTTCCCCATGCCCATGTACCTATTAAAACGTCTTTCATGAATAAATCACCACTCTTTATTTTTTTCTGAAAATATTGCTTATCAATCCGCTGAAACCACCGTTATTATTACCGGATCCTGAGTCTGCTCCTTTCAAGAGGGCGATAAGATTCGCTTTGGCTGTTTCATCGACATCGGATGCTCTCTCAACATATCCGAGAAGATTCGGTTTATAGTAATTTGGAAGAAGTTTCTTTAAACTTTTATTAAATACGGTTTTGATATTATCTGTGTCCGGGTCGGCTTGACCGAGTGCTTTGTACTTCGTTGCGGAAACTTCGCACACAGAAAGCATCGCTTGTGCAAGATTTTTGCCACTCTTGCCCTCAAGAAGTTTTTTTACATAGCTGTCGGAATATTTTTGAAGAGTATCCAGATTATCTATTTTAAAAAGTCCCATAAATACTACATTGAGATCTTTGCTATTGAACTTACCGATAGAAGATGCAATATAATTGAAATATTCGCTATCTATCATATCATTAGGAAGAGGAATACTGCGTCTTGCGAAAACGGTAAGAAGCTGCATGGCATCGGAGCTATCTCTAACTTGTTTCATGCTGCTTTTGAGGTTATAGAGTGCGTTTACTATGGAAAAACAGTCTATGGATTTTCCAAAAGAGTTAAGTTCGGAAAAGAAATCTTGTTTGAAAGTGTCGATATTATTTAATGTTGCCATGCTTTCAATATAGTAAAACAAATTTCTTTTTGCGTTTGGGGTTATATCGCTTTTTTTGATTGAGTTTATCACTTCGGCAATTTTTTCGGGTTTGGAAACCTGAAGCCACGCATTGTAAAAAACTTCTCCGGTATGTTCGGTAATACCGAGTTTATTCACGGCTTCGCCGAAAGATGAAATTATATATCGGTCACATTTTTGCTCACGCTTGATACGATTTGCGAGAATTTCTTCGATAGTATCGATAGATGCAAGGTGCTGATCGCATATTTTTTTGCACAATTCGGAAACATTATCTCCGCTGAACGATATAACATAATCCCACCATGTACGAAGTCTTGCCGGGTCTACTGTTTTCAGCTGTGAACCTATCACCGTAGAAACTTTGAAAAAGAGTTTCGGGTGGTTTTCAAGCAGTCTGAAAGATTTTTTGAGCATTTCATCATCATCTATGAGAGCAAACACGCACCAAACAACAATGTATCCCTTTTCATTGTTCATAGCCTCAAGCGGTGCCATGTTATATCCTGCCGAAAAAATGTACATATCCAAAAGTGCTTCTACTGCGTCTTTGGGAGCGGTTTCTATTGGTTCTTTGTACGCTCTCAATGATGATTGAGAGAAAATTTTACAGGTAGCGGGTTTTATTATATCTTGTATATGAGCCGCTTTTATGGAATTCCAAACTTGAGCGAGATTACACTCGGGGTCGTTTATTTCGGATAATTCATCAGACAGCATATTGTAAAAATATTCTGCCATGCTCTCTTTTGAACCTGACTCTCCGCCAATACCGGCTATAAGTTTAAATAGTTTGAAATTGTTTTTTCCATCGTCCTCAGCCAATCTTGGGTAGACTATGAGTCCGTGGTCAATCAAATATTGTTTTATAGTTTTACTGGTATGGTCTTTATATCGGCTCAATATTTCGTAATAATCGAGAGTTTTTTTGTATTCCCATTTATCGAGGGGATTTTCTCCAAGGTATTTGCAGGCATCATAAATATCGACTATATGAGTGCCGATTTCGGCAACTCCCAATTTCGGAAACAGTTCTTGACAAAAAATAACTATGCTTTCTTCAAAGCACACGACATCAGAATAGTATTCTCGGTTTATGCTGTCATCTGATTTTATGCCGGAAGTTTTCGCCGAACCATCGACAACAACAAAATTACTTACAGGTGTCGCCCTTAGGGTAGAACAACTGGAGTCTTTTGGGTGAATACCGACTATCATGTTACATGGGTGTCTTTTTTGCGAAACGGAATTATTTTGAGTGGAAACGTAGTTACCACGTTGGTCTGTGTAATAAAAGAGCTTACTGTCCGCCTGCATTCCGATATTCGTTTTGTTGGTGGAAAAAGTGATTTTTTTAGCCATATCCACAGATAAGCTGTATTCGATTGCCGAAACCCAAAGTTCGACATTTTCGGGCAAATCTTTAATTATGACTACTTTTCTTTCCTTTTCGGGTTTTTCGAATTCATGAAGCAGAAACCACAGAATATTTTTTACTGTTTCTTGTCTGCCGTCAGAAACGAAATCTCTCACTTTATCGAGATCAATGTATCCTCCATGAGGATTGTTTTCAATTTGCGGAAGCATATCCATGTGTTCTCCGGCGGTATCGAAATAGTAGCCGTTTTCATCGATTTTGTATGCGTCCCAAGCATCTGCACCGAACCATGTACATGGGTATCCAACAACATTTCCGATGAGTCCTTGTTTTATGTATGTGCCTTTTCGATGGCTTATAACAGTTCCATCGCTTTTAACTCTGGGTACTTTACAATGTGGACGTGCAACTTCGTATATTATGGAGTAAACATTCGGAGCCAGTTCTACATATTCGTAAGAATTAAATAAGCCCGTTGGCATATCTTCTTTTGCACCGTTCGGACGTGAAAGCACCGCTGAAAGATAATCGTAACTGTTTAACGGTGAGTTTTTTATCAAATTCTCACTTACAGCCGGTACTCCGAATCCCTCGTCTTGCGTTATTTGTCCACCGTTTTTTAAATCTATACGAGGTTTGCAGCGTGTATATATCACTTGATCCAGCAATATGATTCATCCTTTCTATGCCGTATTATTTGTCCTTCTTCTTCTTTTTTTTGAAAAAAAAAGAAGCAAAAAAAACTTTAATTCGTGTCCGCAATTTGTGTCTGCTCTATTATATTATATCTGCGATACCTTCTTTTGAAAACATCCAAATAAGCGGATCAAGTACTCTGTGAGGGAAAATTTCGCCCAAACTTTGCTCGCTTTTCGGAGGTTGTCCGAAACTCGAAATTCCAAAAAATCTGACTCTTTTTATGTTGAAATTGGTTTCAATGGCATCAAGAAACGCTGTTTCATTTTTTTTACGAAGCCATGCTTTTATTTCTTCGTTTACGGCATCGGCATCAGCCTGTACGAATGCTTTTTGCTTTATATGTGGACTCGGCTGCATAACGGTAGCTTCTGCGAAATCGTCTTTCACAACGTCTATTTTGGTAAAAACGATGGCTACATCACGGTTGATTAGTTTTCTGGAGTCGTATCCGCAACTTCGTCTTATGTAGTTTGCAAGACTATCTATCATCGTCGCAGACGCACCCTCGGCATGGTCTGCTGTGGTTGACCATAATCTTATATCTTCGTTGATGTTCTCGGCAACATGAGGAAGTGACAATGGGTCTATCAAAATAACAAGCGATTTGGAGTCTTTTATGTATCGG
>CACXHC010000286.1 GCA_902767285.1 uncultured Ruminococcus sp. | reverse complement strand
GCGGTAAAACTGCTATGGTCGGCGATGGAATAAACGATGCTCCCGCTTTGACAAGTGCCGATTTGGGTATCGCAGTCGGAACGGGTACGGATATAGCGGTTGAGTCGGCGGACGCTGTTATCATGAAAAGCGATTTGACAGATGTTCCGGCGATGATTCGTCTTGGCAGAAAGACACTCAAAAATATTTATGAGAATCTGTTTTGGGCATTTATTTATAATGTAATCGGTATTCCGATAGCGGCGGGAGTTTATATTCGTTTGACGGGTCTTGCGATGAATCCTATGGTTGCAGCCGCTGCGATGAGTATGTCGAGTTTTTGTGTTGTGTCGAACTCGCTCAGGCTCAATCTTATGAATATTTATGATTCGTCACGAGATAAAAAAATAAAAAATATTTTGAATGATAACATCAACATTGAAAGCGAGGAAAAAATCGTGAAAGAAGTTACTTTAAAAATTGAAGGTATGATGTGTCCTCATTGTGAGGCGACTGTAAAGAAGGCTCTTGAGGCGTTAGATGCTGTTCAGAGTGCCGATGTGAGCCTCAAAAAAGGCACGGCGGTTGTTACTCTCGGGGCAGATATAGACGTTTCGCAACTCGAAAAAGCCGTTGAGGATAAGGGATACTCGCTTGTAAAATAACAAAATCGGGAACTTTTTTTGGGAAAATCTTTTTTGAAAAAAAGGTTTTCCCAAACCCTTTCCAAAAAACTATAAATCCCTCCGGCACGTCTACGGTGTGCCGGAGGGGTTAGAAAAAAAATCGGACTGCCATGTGTCAGCAGTCCGATTATTGTTACTCGGCATTAAATAAATAGTCGTATGAGTAGAGGATATATCCGTTAGCACCGTGCGAGAGGGCATAATCTCGCTGATAACTGAATATATCGGGGTTTTGCCATGCTCCGTTGTCCTCGTCTGTGCCAATTTTGTACAAGGCGAGTCCAACATAATAATCAACGTTGGGTGAAGTAATCATGCTGTGCCATTTATCAACGCAAGATTCGTAAGGGCAAATCGGGTTTTCGGAAGAGAAGTAGACTTGCGGGGCGATATAATCAACATATCCTTTTTGACTGCACCATGTGTAAACGTCTGCCCCCATTGATATATCATTTTCGGTGTTAGCCTGCGGAGAGATTCCGAAAAGCATATCCGGGTCAATCTGCTTGACGGTGGCATGAAGTCCCGACACAAGTACGTTGACGTTTGCACATCGCCATTTTTCGAGGGTGAGCGGTTTTTTGCCCTTAAGACTTTTAACATACTCGTTGTATCCTGTTGAATCGAAATCGCTGTTTGAGAATGCGTAAAAATAATCGTCCATGTGAACGCCGTCAATGTTGTAGTTTTGGGCGAGTTCCTGAACTCCATCGATTATGAGAGAACGGACTTCACGACTGCCGGGATTCATGAACAAACCGCCGTCAACTTCGACTATTTTTGAAGTATCGCCTATCCAATCGGCACACGGACTATTTGAAGGAATATCTGTGCTTACAGCTGATATTCTGTATGGATTTATCCACGCATGAAATTCAAGTCCGGCTTGGTGAGATTTTTCGATCATGTATTCGAGGGGGTCATAGTCGCACGAGTCGCCGAACATCGGCATAAACGGAAATATTTTTGACGGGTAGGCGGAATCACAATTCGGGCGAACCTGAACAAAAATAGTATTTATCCCATGTTTTTTGGATTTTTCGATTATTTCGTCAAAATGTGATTTGAAATCAAGTTCGCTCATGTTGTCGCCCGTACACAGGCTGAAATACGGAACCCATATTCCGCAAAGGTCACCGCTGTGGAAAACGTGTTCTTTAGCGGAAGTAACGGCTGTGTCGGCAGATTCGGTGATTGTTTCGTCATCGCTGAAATTTATACAGCATACCATCAGCACCGATACAAATATAGCCGATACGGTGAACGTCACAAGCAATTTGTTAATTGATAATCTCATTTTTTCGCTCCCTATCGTATTTTGATATATCGATAATAACACAATCCACTTGTCATAAGAGGTAAAATTATGGAAACCAAAATAAATTTTACTGTTGATGATTATTTCAATCAAAGAACAATAAAAGACTTCTTGAGAAAAAAGCATGATGTTTCGGCAAGTTTGCTTACTCAACTAAAGCAGTCGCAAAACGGAATTTTACTCAATGGGAATCATGCAGCGGTAATCGAAAAAATTAAAGTGGGCGATGTAGTCACAATAACTCTGCCCGAGGACAAAAACGAGATTGAGCCAATCAACATACCCATAAAAATTCTGTATGAGGACGCTCACATAATAGCGTATGACAAACCGCCGTTTATGCCTACTCACCCCGTAAGAGGACATCTCGATGATACTTTAGCTAATGCGGCGGCATATTACGCATTGTCGAAAGGCGAAAATTATTCTTTCAGAGCGATAAACCGTCTTGACCGAGATACTTCGGGAATCGTGCTTGCGGCGAAAAATGCGTATTGTGCATCTATTCTCCCCAAATCAACAAAAAAAATCTACATCGGAATTTGCGAAGGAGAAATATCAACTCCATTCACCATCGATAAACCAATCAGACTGAAAGAAGGTCACACAATTCAACGAGAGGTCGGCGAAGGCGGAGTTAGGGCAATTACTCACGGCGAGCCAATCAAAATAAGCAACGGTCACACCCTAATTAGATTTACGCTCGAAACAGGCAGAACACATCAAATCAGAGTCCACATGGCGAGCATCGGTCACCCCCTCGCCGGAGATGATATGTACGGCGGCTCAAGAACATTCTTCCCTCGGCAGGCTCTCCACTGCGGTGAGATTTCCTTCATGCACCCTGTGAACCGTGAGTTTGTTTCTATCGGTAGTGATTTTTCTTCTTCTTTTTTTTGAAAACACCAGTTTCCAAGTTCAGTGAACAACAGAAGTACGCATTAACGAGGTTAAAGGAAAGCAGGCGACATT
>CACXHC010000285.1 GCA_902767285.1 uncultured Ruminococcus sp. | reverse complement strand
GTTTCCTCTGAAGTTTCCTCTGAAGTTTCCTCTGAAATTTCCTCTGAAATTTCCTCTGAAGTTTCCTCAAGTTTATCCTCATCGGTTGTCTGCTCGTCTGTATTTTCGGAATCCTCGAAATCCTCGGAATCCTCATCTGTTGTCTGTTTTTCCGCATTATCGGAGTCCTCGTCAACATCAGACTCTATTTCTTCGGCATCGTCTGTAATGACTTCATTATCATCTTTGTCGCTTTCGGCAAATTCGCTGTCATCGTCATCGTAATCGACAGCAGAAATTTCGGTATTGTCCTCCTCGTCATCATAAGCAACGACAGGAGTTTCCGGAGTACCGGACTTTGAATAATCGGGAGTTGCGTATCCCAAAATATCGCCGTAGCTGAGGGAGTAGCTTACATTGTAAACAGCTTCGTTATAATTTCCCTCGATAGAATAGACGTTGTAATCGTCTGAGCCTGTAACAAGGCCTACATGATAGATGTCACCATAAGAAGAATAGAAGATAAGATCGCCGGGCTGAGGAGCGTAGCTGCCAGCATACTGGAATCTGCCCTGCGACATGAACCAATCGGCACCTGCCGAGCAAAGTGCGAAGCTCGGAAAAACGTCTGTATCAACGCCTGCTTGATTAGCACACCACGAAACGAACATAGCACACCAGTCACTATAAGGCAAACCATACCAGTCGCCGTATTTAGTGTAGCCGTCGCCGCCCTCGCCGTAACCAACCTGAGTTGTAGCGATTCCGACAATATCGGTTGCCTGATTACCAGTGTTGTAATGTGTGTTTTCAAAAGTCGCACGAACCGAAAGGCCTAATGCGGAGATTGCCAATGCAACAATCAAAGACATACATACCACTAATTTAAGTGTTTTTGAACTTTTTACTACCATTGGTATCCACCGTCTTTCCTAAAAATTCTTAAAAACCGGAACCCCGTCCCGATTTCAGTTATTATTTTAGCACAAACCCGACCAAATGAAAATAGTTTTTATGCACAAAAAATATTACATACCTGTTTTTGTTAATATTTCGAAACCGCAGAAAATACGATTCTCATGCGATTTTCACACATTTTTCACAGCAAATAAATAAATTTTCAAAATGAAAATTTACTTTTAACTTACATTTTATTAAAACTTTTGCATATAAATCTCAACAAAATTTTTACAATTTATTCATTTTTAATCAAATAAAAAATGAAATCAACCGCTTAATAAAAATTAATTAAATGATATGTTGAAAACTTATAGCGATTTCAAACAAATGATTGTTACTTTTTAAAATCACATTTTATATCGAATTTTTTGCCACAGAAGCTCCCAAAACTCTTTCCACAAATTCGCACCTAAAATTTTGTTTATTTTTCACAACAAAAAATTCTAAAAAAAGCACTCACCCCCAAAAGAGGGGCAATTTAGTATCATTTTTGTAATTTTTCCAAAAAACCGCCGATAAACACGGCAAATATTTGCTCCCAAGCGGACTCATGATGAATCATATCGGCACGCAAATCTACTTTGATCAAATTTTGGGGATAGAAATTCGACAATTCGGCTATAACCTTTTGAGAATTTTTGAAGATATGTTTTTCGAGTCCGCCGTTACCGCCCGAGTATATATATAGAAACGGCATTTGAGATTTCATTTTACTTTTAGTCCAGTTAACAACAGATTTGACGCTGTACAGAAGCCACACAGGTGAGAACACGCCGGCATACGAAAAAACGTCCGCATGATTCACCGCTGTATAGTATGCCTGAAGCCCACCGGAAGAACTTCCACAAATGGCGGTGTTTTCTCTGCCGACTTTAACGGGAAAATTTTTCTCAATTTCGGGCATGACATCATTCACAATAAAATCATCGAACGCCTCCCCCATCGGTTTCATAAAAAGGCACTGAGGAAAGTTGACAAGTTTTCCGATAGATTTCGGAGTAAGCTCATTAGTTCTTTCCATAGGAGTTCCATCGTTGTGGATTCCGACAATCACGGCTGATTTGCCTGACTTTTCAAATTCAGCATTCAAAGCATCGCAGACGTGCCAGCAACCATAGGTTGATGTTTCATCATCGAAAAGGTTCTGCCCGTCCATCATGTACACAACCGGAAACTTTTCACCATCTTCGTGTTCGGGAACATACACTCGCACCGTTCTTTCTTTTCCCTGATATTCCATTTTTAATGTAGTTATCATAAAACATCTCACCTTTTGTTTTTTCTCTTCTTTTTTTTTGAAAAAAAAAAGAAGCAAAAAAAAAACTTTAATTCGTGTCCGTTGGCTTTTTTATAAAAGTTTTTTCTCTTCTTTTTTTTGAAAAAAAACTTTAATTCGTGTTCGGTGGCTTTTTTAATAAAAGTTTTTTTGGAAGGGGTTTGGGGAAACCTTTTTTTTCAAAAAAAGGTTTCCCCAAATAAAGCTTACCTCACAGACCAATTATACCATGAAATGAGAAAATAAACAATACAATTTTTTTGTTGTAATGACAAAAAAATTAGTGTATAATAAATACGGGTTTAATCTCGATAAAAAATACTGTTAGGTGTGTGATAACCAATGTTGAAAATCGAACATCTCACAAAAATCTACGGTGACAAAGTCGCTGTTGATGATTTGAGCATAGAAATAAAAAGCGGTGAAATATACGGATTCATAGGTCACAACGGAGCCGGAAAAACAACCACTATAAAATGCAGCTGCGGTCTGCTCGAATTTGAGCAAGGCGAAATCTATGTTGATGGCATATCTGTTAAAGAAAATCCACTCGAATGTAAAAAAATTCTGTCGTATCTGCCCGACAACCCCGATTTGTACGACTTCATGCCCGGCATAAAATATCTTAATTTTATTGCCGATATATACGAAATGACCGCCGAAGAACGTGATTCGCAAATACATAAACTTTCCGATATGTTCGGAATAACAAAAGACCTCGCTCAGCCTATCAATAACTACTCGCACGGCATGAAACAGAAACTTGCCCTAATATCGGCATTTATGCACAAACCGAAGTTAGTTCTTTTGGACGAACCGTTTGTCGGACTCGACCCTGTCGCCGCTCACCGAATGAAAGAGGAAATGCGTTCAGCCTGTAAAGAAGGTGCCGCCGTGTTCTTCTCGACTCACGTTTTGGAGGTAGCCGAGAAACTGTGCGACAAAATCGCAATAATCAGCGGCGGAAAATTGATTGCCTGTGGAAAAACCGAGGACGTTAAAGGCGATGTTTCGCTCGAAGATGTATTCCTCGAACTGGAGGATAAAAATGTCTAAAAGAGTTTTGGAACTTGTTAAAATAAAATTAACCGGCGATATTTCATCTATGATAAGTTTCATGCGTGGGCGAACGTCAAAAGGACAAGGATTCACCTTAGGAACAGGACTAATAATCGCAGTAATAATAATTGCTTTCGGCTTTATGATGTTCTTCTCGTTTGGGCTTGCCACCGTGATGGCTTTTCAAATGACTAACAAAAATTGTATATGGCTGTATTTTCCGATGGCATTTGTGTCGGCAACGGTGTTTTCGTTTATAGGAACAGTTTTTTCGGCACAATCGTATTTGTTCGATGCCAAAGACAACGAACTTCTTTTAAGTATGCCAATAAAGCCGTCAGACGTTCTTTTGTCGAGAATGATTTCGCTGTATTTGCTAAATTTCGTTTATTCAAATCTTCTCTTTATCCCTGTCGGAGTGGCATACGGAATATTTTTTCATTTTAAACTACTTACGGGATTTTTTTACATTTTGTCGATGTTCACAATTCCCCTGCTTGTAACGGCACTCAGCAGTATTTTCGGATTTTTATTAGGAAAACTCGCCGCACGAATCCCCAATAAGAATCTGCTCACAATAATACTGGGTTTTTCGACAATAATAATGCTGTCGGCAATAACGATAAATTTCGGAAAAATAGTCGAAATATTGATGAATGAAGTTGACCGCATAGCCGATTTTTTCAACGCATATTTAATTCCGCTTTACTGGTACGGACTCGCGACCTCGTTTGATGCAGAAATCGAAGATATAAAAACATCGCCTTTCGGAGTAGAGGCGGTGGGGATACTTCCGTTTATAACAAGCGTTCTGTTTATAGTTTATGTAGTGTACATTTTTCTCTCAAGGAATTTTGAGTCGATAGTCACACGCAAAGTTTCCACAAAAAAGAAAAAATATGTCCGCACCGCAGCCAACACAAAGCAAACGAATATTCAGCTCGCACTAATAAGAAAAGAGGTCGGATATTTTTTCAGTATGCCATCGTATGTAATGAATGCCGGAATGAGTACGATAATGTCGATTTTGCTTGGCGTAGGAATCATCATGCGAGGAAACATGATTGTAAACTGGTTGCCGAGAATGTTTCCGGACGCATCAACAAGCCTAATAGGATTGGCGATAGGCTCATCATTAGCGTTGTGCTGTACACTAAATGATGTCACCGCTCCCACAATATCGCTCGAAGGGAAAACGATATGGATACTGAAATCGACACCGCTCAACCCCATGAAAATCTTTTTTGCGAAAGCCATGCTCGCCCCGATAGTATCGCTTCCGGGGGTATGTTTCACAGCGATAGCATCGGCGATAACGCTTGATATCAAACTCGCCGACATTCTGTTTATATTTTTCATACCGATAATAGCGTGTACATTTTCGGGATTTTTGGGCGTGTGCGTAAATTTGAAACTCCCAAGATTCGACTGGACTAACGAAATAACCGTCATAAAACAAAGTTTGAGCGTAATATTCACATTGTTGCTCTCGATGTTCTTCACAGCTGTTCCGTTTGTTGTAGCGATTGTGCCGTCTGCATATCTGGAGAGATTCTCGTCCGCATGGGCTTACGGTATATGTTTTGTATATTTCATTTTGCTCGTTGTTCTCGAAATATTCTTCCTCGCAACCGATGGCAAAAAAATTTGGGATTCTCTTTGAAATTTTTTCTCTTCTTTTTTTTGAAAACACCAGTTTCCAAGTTCAGTGAACAACAGAAGTACGCATTAACGAGGTTAAAGGAAAGCAGGCGACATT
>CACXHC010000284.1 GCA_902767285.1 uncultured Ruminococcus sp. | reverse complement strand
TTTGTTGCTTATTTTCTCTTCTTTTTTTTGAAAAAAAAAGAAGCAAAAAAAACTTTTACTATATAAATTTTATGTGTTTCAACGAACATTGTTTTAATGTTTTCTACACAATTAAAGTTTTTTGGAAAGGGTTTGGGAAAACCTTTTTTTCAAAAAAGGTTTTCCCAAGAAAGCCAATTTTTCAAAAAATGATTATTTTGTCGAAAAAGGGATAAAAATATTATAATGTGTATAATAAACGAAATTTATGAGAAAACCATTGACATTTTGGAATAAGTGCGGTAAACTATATAGCGTATATCCATGGATATATAAAAAAATATATGGAGGTTTTTTGTTTATGAGTTTACTTAAAAACAAGTTATCGTTCTTGCAGCCGGGAATGTTCGTCAGAATTACCCAAAGCAACGGACAAACAATCGAAGGCATTGTAGCGGAAAATGACGGAACAGAGTCACTTTCTGTCAATATAATGTCAGTGGCAACAATTCGTTATGATCAAATAGGAGTTATTAATGAAGTGTCTGTTTCAGGAACAGAAATTGTTCCGATAATGCCTACCAAAGTTTCTGTTGGAAAATCCGATATAGAAAAAATTACATTGGCTGTTCCAAAATTCGATAAAAACGAATATCCAATAATTTTTAAGGCTATGATGCCCGATGAGAAAAAAGCACTTAATTCTGTTCATGCAAAATTCCAAAGTGCCGTTAAAGTTTCAGATTATGATAAATGCAAAGAAGTTGTTAAACAAATAACAAATATTATTAAAGAGAAGGAATGGGAATATAATCCGAGAGTAAATAGTTATTTTGCTCAAGTTAATTTATTTGCCGGTGATTTAACGACAGCATCAAGATGCTTGGTGTATGCCGGAAAATACAGAGATGCTTTTCATTTAGCATACGCAAATGCAGAAAAAACAAAAGACGATGCACTTTATAATCTCGCTGCTTCCACGGCAGCGGTTAGCCTTATCCAAAACCCGTCCGAAGATGTTTCGGATGCCGTAAAAGTATTGCAGATGTCATCTGATGTTCTGAATGATGTCAGCGGTATGCTTTTTGTAATTAAAAAAGATGTTTCATCCACGGTTACAGTATCTGTTCAGAATGCCTTAAGACAGATAGGAAAAAAATTTAGTCCGCTTGAGTCTGATACAAACAAACTTATTGAAGCAGCAAGTAAAAATTGCAATGCTCAAAGCGTTGTAAAATGTGTTGAAAGAATCATTAAGCACATCATGTCCCAAGAAAGTAAATTTGATGAAACTGCCCTTACCGGCGGTATTATCATAGAACCACCCTTACCGCCCGAAGATGACCCTAACAAAATACATTACGGTAAAATTACAGTATACAATATGTTTGAGGGAATAGGAACAATCGAAACCGCTGATAATAAATCGTATACATTTGAAATATATGAGGTTACTGACATCTCTCTCGCAAATCAATTAAAGAAATCTCAAAAGAGAAAGCTTAGCGACCCCATAAGCGTAAGTTTTAATGTTGTAAAACAGGGTTCAAGGTATTCTGCAATAGGATTAAGGAGAGGATCTGTTCCCACTGTTCCAACTGTCTCGGCTCACGATAAAAACACGTTTGCCGGTGGCAGAGAACTTTGGAATCAGCAGAAATATGAAGAGGCTATCGCCGTTTTTGAAAAATTCTTGTATACAGATGAATGGGAAGAAGCCGTTTCACAGCTTATAAGCTGTTATTTGTATCTTTGGAATAAAGTTGATCCCGAAGGTCAGTATTCGCAAAAAATAGAAAAACTTCTCGAAATTCACCCGCTTTCTACAGTAGAAAAAGCAAAAACTTTTGAAGTACTTAGCCAATATTTTATGAAGGTCAAAAAGTATGAAGAGTGTATCGAAGCTCTTAACGGAGTAATGGAAACACTTTCTGCCGACGATTTTAAAAGAACACTTCATTATCTTATTAACAAGGCTATTTGTTATAATAATATCGGTGACTACCCGTCTGCAATAAGTCAGTGGCTCGACTGGCTGGAAATCGTAAAGAGAAACAGAGTAACCGAAAGATATGATTACAGAGATACCACTGTTTATCTCGAACTCGCCGATTTGTATATTTTGAACGGTGATTTCGAAGAAGCCGAAGAGTACGCTAAAAAGGCAGTGTCGTCACCTCGCAGAGATGAGATTTTGGCAAAAATATTTAGTGAAATCAATCCTCAATCCGATTCAGATACAGATTCAGATTCCCAAGACGAAATAAGCGAGGACGAATCCGAAAATTTGGATAGTTCCGAAGAACCGGAAGAAGAAGAGGAAGAAGATCCTGAAGATACTGTTTTGAGCCTTGATGAGGCGTATCTTAAATATGAAGATAAAGACGGTATCGATGCTTTAGATATTACTGATGAAGATGTTGTATCCAAAGTGCTTTCGTCTACATCGGATAAACTTTATTGTGTGTTGACATATCTTAAAACAGCAGCGGATATGTCTGAAAACTCGCTGAAAATCCGTCAAGGCAGCGATGGAAATGAAGTTTATGTCGGAAGTTCCCTAAAAGCGTTGGACAGTGCATTTGCATATGCGTTCAACAGTCCCATTTCAGACAGAAATTACACAAGCTCCGAAATAATCGCTGTTTTTGAAGAAACAAAAAATCTTATTCCCGATATTAACAGCAAACTTTTTGCGGCATCGGCTATGTATGCGTTCTTTGAAACTCCGGCTGTGCCTGATTACAGTTCGACAGAGCTTAATTTGCTTGTTGAGCCGTATATTATTGAAGAATATCCCATGCTCCCGGGCATTGTAGGCGGTATGCTCGATTTTAGAAATAGAACCGGAAGCGGTATGGACTCATACGCCGATTACAAAACAGGCGGAAGTATCCTTGATGATGTTATAAACGAGGCGAAAGCGTGTCAAGAGGCTATCAGTTCCAAACTGGAAATTTACGAGAGCAGAGGACAAGTCCGCAGAACTCGAGAATATCTGTTTTACGGAAAAGACGACAAAAAAAGCGAACTTCGTGAGTGCCTTGACGCTGTTGCCGAAAACGATACACTCAGATATTACGAGATAAAAAACATCATAAAGGAAAAATTTATAAGAGACAGCAAACCGATTACAGCAGAACATATCGAAACAAGCAAAATTGATAAGTATATAGATTTTTACTGGGATACCGCTCGTGATGCTATCCTCAAGGAACACAGACACGTTGAAAGACCTTACGACAAAATCAAAAGTTCAAAAAGAGGAAATATCAAAAGCATAATGAAACGTATAATCGATTGTGTATGTAAATGGCTTGCCATTGTCGAACACTCGGTTGTAAATAACGAGATATATTTCCAAAAGCAGTACGATAGTATCGTTGTAACATTAAAACCCGACCTTGAAAGTCTTATAGATGCTTGCGACAAAAATCTCGAATCGGCAGGATTCAACTGGGGAGATTTCAGCATAAAAACAGCGGCAATCGATATTTTGTCCAAACTTGACGGATCATATAACGAACGCACAAGAAAATATATGTTTATAGATTTTCTCAGAGGAGAAGAGATTCTTCTCAACGATGACTATCTGCCCGAAACACGCTCCACATTCTCTAATTTGCCCGATATTAATATACTCGGCAGAATAGAGCGTCATGCAGCCGCCGAAAATTACGAATCTTTTGAACAGCGTATAAACGAAATATTGAGCGAATCTGAAGAAAAACACAATTTCCGTTCGTTAAGACTTATAAAAGAGTACGGCGAGGACATGGGCATTACGGAAATAACGGAACATAATAACATCAAAATGATGAAAGATTGTCTGCCTCAGGCAAGACGCAGATTTGAAGAAAAATACGCCGATTTCCGTGAGAGAATCGAGATGTGCATCAGTTACGGTTCACTTTCAGCCACTGACGGCGAAAGAGAGAAAATAGACCAAATCGCTACAAGCTGGCACAATATTACCGCTATTACCGAAGATTACGGTTTTTATTCGAAACTTCTTTCGGTAATACTCAAAAAAATATCTGAAAACGCATCTCAAAAAGGCGAAAAGCTGAGAAAGCGACTCCAAGATATTATTGATTCAAAATACGATTTCGGCACCGCATTCAGCGTTGAAATGATAAACGAACTTATCGATGACCAAAACTTCTCGGCAGCCGAAACTATAATGAATTGTATTATAGGCGGAGATGTACGAGCAGTCAACGACTACACCGCAGAACCGTACGAGTATTTCTCGGAGTTCATAAACGAACACGCAACCAATTACAGAACAGTTCAGTCCGGTGACGGCTCTCTCGAAGATATAATAACAAGATATGCTTGCAAACGAGATCTTCAAAAAGCGATAATTGTTCTTACAAACAATGCGAGAAAAGAAACTCGTGGCGGTGCAAATCTTATAAAGAGTTGGATTCCCAACGGCCGTCCTCATAAGCTTACCCAACCCGACAGAATAGAAAATCTTCTGAAAAGACTCGGGTTCGATGTCGAAAGCATTACCGGCAAAGAAGGTGGAAGCGAAGAGGAGTATCATGTATACTGTAAGAAGAGAATAGGAAAAGTTGCGTATGTGCATGGAATACCTGCTTTCGGCTCAAGAAGCGAAACAGACGGATTCAGAGTTCTTTGTTTGTACGGTCGTTTCAAGTGCGATGCACTTATGGACAAATTCCGTCAAGTAAATACCTCGGCTAAAAACACGCTTGTTTTCCTGAATTATTCTTTGAATATTGAGGAAAGACGCAAACTCGCAAGAAAAATGAAAGAGGAGAAATCTTTCTCAAATACGTTCATAGTTGTAGACAGAGTAACAATTTTCTATCTTGCGAAACACTATGCCGAAAATACAGTATTAAAAAGAATGCTTGCTGTAACGCTTCCGTTCTCGTACTATCAGCCGTTTGTTGAGCAGTCGAGCAGTAATATGCCTCCCGAATTGTTCACGGGCAGAGAGAGCGAACTTACTTCCATAGAATCCCGTGACGGAGCTAATCTTGTATACGGCGGTCGTCAGCTCGGTAAGAGTGCGTTGCTCAAAATGGCTAAACGCAACATCGACAAAAACGGTGATAACGCAAGAGCAGTATATATTGATATTCAAAAATTAGATACAGTACAAGCCGCAAAGCGAGTTTCCGAAGAGCTTATTATTGAGGGTATACTCAGCGAAGATTGCAGATGCGACAACTGGGGCGATCTTGCCGGACACATAAAAAGACGCTTGATGGATGAAAACCCCGAAACGAGAATTTCGTATCTTCTTCTCATGCTTGACGAGGCAGATGAGTTCATCGTAACAAGCTGTACATCGAGCGACCAACCTATATCAGCACTCAAAACGATTCCGTCCGACAGATTCAAGCTGGTAATGGCAGGTATACACAACCTCAGCCGATACAAAAGAGGACTTCTCCACGGAAATTCAAATCTTGTTCACCTTAATTCGATAGTTGTAAGACAATTCCGCCGTGAAGAAGCAATCAAACTTTTGACAAGCACTCTGGCTTATCTGGGCTTTAAATTTAATGATAAGATTATATCGAATATACTTGCATCTACAAACTATTATCCGGGACTTATTCAATTCTACTGCCGAAAACTTCTTGAGTCCATGAAAGATGACGATTACGCAGGATACAGCCAAAGCAACACTCCGTACTATAATGTATCCGAAAGTCATTTCAAGAAGATTCTCGCCGACTCGTCATTCACCGCAAAAGTTAAAGATAAGCTCGAAGCGACTCTCTTTGCTGAAGAAGAAGGCAAAAGCAACAGTAATTATCATGCGATTGCCCTCATAATAGCGTATCTTTATTATGCTGTCGGAAATGATGACGGCTACACTGTTGAAGAAATTCTGAAAACCGCTCAAGATAACGAGATGACCAGAATTACATCTCTCAAGAGCGAACAGCTCGAAGAACTTCTTACAGAGATGAGAGAACTCAACGTGCTTATATACATGAACGGACGCTACACATTTGTTACAGACGGATTCCGCAGTATTCTCGGCAGTCAAGACGACATCGCCAATGCCATCACCAAACAATACAGCGGGGAGGTGATGAACGAATGATAGCGGGAATAGAAAAAGATTGGTGGACAAAATTAGTCAACTCAGTTCGTTTTTTGAACGAAATTGAAGATCAGATATTCGATTACGAAAAATCGGTCATACTGTTTTTTGATGATAATGTTCCTTGGCAAGATACAATGATAGAGGAAATAGAAACACGTCTTTCAACCGACAGCAGAACTGTTAATATATGTGATGTATCGGAAAACACAAAACCCGTAGGGCAGTATCTTTTTGACAGATTCTATCCTTCAACCAAAGCGAGCGATTTTTGGCGTCCTACGCATCACACTTACGAGCAGTTTCTCGCCACAAGAGAAAATCTTCCTTTCAACAATATGTTTGTGGTTGTGCATGGTATTCCGAAAGACAAAACGAAAGAATGGTTTGAATCGGTTAATTTGTATCTTGAAAACTGCACTTCCGAACAACACGCAGTTTTTATACTCATAGCGAATACGGCAAGCATGAAAACGTCAAATTATGTCGAACCGATATATTACAACAAGTATGTATCTGATTATGATTGCATGATGCTTTGTCTTACAATAGTATCTTCTTTCAACATCAGCAGAGCCGGAAAGATATATCTCAGTGAAGTAGCAAGCGGAATCGCCAAAAACAACGTTGAAATCGCGGGTCTGCTTGCTCAAAGCGGAGATGCTCTTATAAAAGATCCCTTAACTGTGACAAGAAACGTGTATAGTCAAAACGGCATACAAGATCCCCATTTAAAGGAGAATGTAGATGTTGCCGTGTGGGATGCTCAAATAAGAATTTTGTTTCCGAAGATAGAGGAGTATCGCTCCGGATTTATCAAAAAATACATGAGATATATTGATGTTGAGTTGCCCATCGAAAACGGGTACGGCGAAAAAATAACAAAGGCTACCGATGTTGAAATTGGCTTACTGTACTACATTTTCAGAAACAGAAGTGTTATTGCAAAAGAAGATTTAAACAAACTCGGCAAAATGCGTGATATGAGAAACCGTCTTGCACACAGAGATTCTATTTCTTACAAACAGCTCAGAGATTTGAATATTATATAACAGAGAAAGGGGCTGTTAAAAAAACAACAGCCCCAAGAAATCTCCAATTTGTTGCTTATTTTCTCTTCTTTTTTTTGAAAAAAAAAGAAGCAAAAAAAACTTTT
>CACXHC010000283.1 GCA_902767285.1 uncultured Ruminococcus sp. | reverse complement strand
CAAGGACTTTCGGGCCGGCGATTGCACCGTCTTTGTTAACGTGACCTACTACAAGAATCGGAATTTCGAGCGATTTTGCTGTACGCATAAGCAGATTTGTACACTCTCTTACTTGAGTCACGCTTCCCGGAGCCGAGCTTAATTGACTGAGGTTCATTGTCTGAATTGAGTCGATAATAACAATATCGGGTTTTTCGCTTTTTATATGCTCTACTATGATTTCAATATCCGTTTCGGTCAAAATCAAAAACTCGTTGTTTACATCAAGGCGATTTGCACGCAGCTTTATTTGTCGGCGAGATTCCTCTCCCGATACATACAAAATATTGAGCTTGGTTCCGAGATTTTGACAAACTTGCAGAAGTATTGTTGATTTTCCGATACCCGGGTCACCGCCTATAAGTACGAGCGAGCCTTTCACTATTCCTCCGCCGAGAACATTATCAAGCTCCCCAATTCCCGTTTTGTAGCGAATCTCATCTGTCGTATCTATGCTGTTGATTTTTACAGGCTTGCTGTATGAAGATGATATTTTAACCGAAACTTCTTCTTTTTTGGATTGGCTTACGGCGAGTTCTTCGTTCATCGTGTTCCATTGAGAACACCCCGGACATTTGCCGTACCATTTCGGCGATTCGTAACCACATTCCGAACAAATAAATACACTTTTGGATTTAGCCATTTTATCAGCTTCTTTCTTTTTTTTGAAGGATATAATTTTTGATTTATCATATCAATTATACCATATTTTGCCGTAAACATCAATCAAAATGTGATTTTTGGTGTGAAGATGTTTAAAAAATTTGTATTGAAAAAATGTATTATTGTTAAATTTTTATCAAATTTGCTAAAAGTGCGTATTGTTACGCAATATTTATTTGTAATTTTAAAAGATTTGTGGTAGAATAAAATCGATTAATTTTTAGTAAAGTCAAAATTGCGTTTTTTTGCTGATTATTATAAGAATTTGCAATTTTGACGAATAAATATTTCATAAGTTAGGGGCAAACTTAAAATGATAAAAGTAGCTGTAATGGGTCACGGAGTTGTCGGCGGCGGCGTGACGGAGATACTGCTTAAAAATGCCGAGTCTATCGCAAAAAAAGTCAAACAGGAAATCTATATAGAAAAAGTCCTTGATTTGAGAGATTTTCCCGATAGTCCTATATCAGACCGATTCACGAAAGATTTTAACGATATTATTTCAAATGACGAAATAAGTATCGTTGTTGAGGTTATGGGCGGTCTTAAACCTGCATACGATTTTGTAAAGCAGTGTCTTGAAAAGGGCAAGAGCGTTGTAACCTCAAACAAAGAGCTTGTTGCCGCAAAAGGTGCGGAACTTTTGGCAATCGCCGAAAAGAATAACGTCAATTTTCTTTTTGAAGCAAGTGTCGGCGGCGGTATTCCAATAATCAGACCTCTGCACCAGTGTCTTTCTGCGAATAATATCGAAAAAATCAACGGTATTCTCAACGGAACAACCAATTTTATTCTCAACAAAATGATAAACGACAAAATGTCTTTTGAGGACGCACTCGCACTCGCTCAAGAAAAAGGATACGCAGAAAGAAATCCTGCCGCAGATATTGAGGGTCATGACGCTTGCCGTAAAATATGTATTCTTGCATCTTTGGTTTACGGAACACACGTTTATCCTGATAGTGTTCATACAGAGGGCATAACGAAAGTTTCTTTGACTGATGTTGAGTATGCGTCCAAATGGGGCGGAGTTGTAAAATTGATCGCATCGGCGAGAATTTCGGCGAAAGACAACACCAAACAAGAAATTATGGTTGCTCCGATGTTCGTAAGCCGTGATTGTCAGCTTTCCAACGTTGACGGCGTTTACAACGAGATTCTTGTCAGAGGTGACAGCTCGGGTTCGGTAGGATTCTACGGCAGAGGAGCAGGCAAGCTTCCGACTGCAAGTGCTGTTGTTGCTGATGTCATGGACTGCGTACTCCACAAAGACGAACGCAGAGATATTATGTGGAAAGACGGTAACGGCGAAAATGTTGTTCCTTATGAGGAATACGAAAACGCTATGTATGTTCGTTTTTCGGCAGATGACGAGCAGACCGCACTCGCAAAAGCAAACGAGATATTCGGCAAGTGCGATGTAATAGAAAAAATCGACGCAACCGCCGATACTGCTATTGTAACTCCCGAACTTTCGTATGCGGATTTTGTGGAGAAGAGCAAAAAATTCGCCGAATTGTGCTAGATAAAATCTGCAATAAGAATCGCTAAAATTTGACATCACAGGCGTGATATAATATGATAAAAATTCAGATACCGGCAACAAGTGCAAATTTAGGCTCGGGGTTTGATTGTCTTGGTGTTGCACTCAATATGTACAACTATATTTGGATAGAAGAGGACGACACAATAAATATATCGTCAAAAGATGATATAAAAATTCCCACAGACAAAACGAATCTCATATATGAATCGGCACAGCGGCTTTACGAAGAATGTGGAAAAAAATTACCGGGGTTATCGATAATACAGGAGAACAATATTCCCATGACGAGAGGACTCGGCAGTTCATCGGCGTGTATAGTTGGCGGACTTATCGGGGCAAATAGATTTTTGGGTTCGCCGTTATCTCGAAACGACCTTGTTAATCTTGCTTGCAAAATCGAAGGTCACCCTGATAACACGACTCCCGCACTTTTGGGCGGACTTGTTACATCGGCCATGGAGAACGGCAGAGTTTACAGTGTGAGCGTACCTGTTGCGGAGCATATTCGATTTGGTGTTTTCATTCCGCCGTTTGAGCTTAAAACCGAAACGGCGAGAGGAGCTTTGCCGAACGAATATTCAAGAGAAAATGCCGTGTATAATCTTTCACGCTCGGCACTTATGACGGCGGCATTGTTCTCGGGCAGTCTTGATAATCTGAGAGTTGCGGTGCAGGATAGTTTGCATCAGCCATTCAGAAAAAAATTTATAAAAGGCATAGATACTGTTTTCAGAATGAGTTATGAATTAGGCTCTTACGGGACTTATATAAGCGGTGCGGGGCCGTCAATCATAGCTATAATAGACGATACTCTTGAGGAGCAGTTTCAGAAATACGCAATCGCACATTTAGAGGCGAGAGGTGTTGAAGGCTGGCAGTTCAAGGCACTTTCGACAGATGAAGAAGGTGCAAAAATCGTTCTTGAATAAAATAGTTAATTCTTCCGCAAAAGCGGATAAAAAGGAGTTTTGAAAAATGAGCTTAATAGTTCAGAAATTCGGTGGCAGTTCGGTTGCGAATGCAGAAAGAGTTTTCAACGTAGCAAACATTGTCACTGATACTTACAAGCAAGGCAACAGCGTTGTAGTAGTCGTTTCGGCTCAGGGAGATACGACAGATGACCTTATCGAAAAGGCTAACGAAATCAATCCCCACGCATCTAAAAGAGAGATGGATATGCTTTTGGCATCGGGAGAACAAATTTCGATAGCATTACTCGCCATGGCGATAGAGAAGTTAGGTTATCCGGTAGTATCGCTTCTTGGCTGGCAGGCAGGATTCCAGACATCTTCATCGCACACAAAAGCAAGAATCAAGAGAGTTGACGCAGAGAGAATCAGAAAAGAAATCGACAAAAAGAAAATTGTTATAGTAGCGGGATTCCAAGGGCTCAACAAATATGATGACCTTACAACTCTCGGCAGAGGCGGTTCAGATACAAGTGCGGTAGCTATAGCGGCAGCCATGCACGCAGATCTTTGCCAAATATTCACAGATGTTAAGGGTGTATATACAGCCGACCCGAGAAAAGTTCCCACAGCGAAAAAGCTCGATGAAATCTCGTATGATGAAATGCTCGAACTTGCAACGCTCGGGGCTCAAGTTTTGAATAATCGTTCTGTTGAAATGGCAAAAAAATATAATATTGAATTAGAGGTTCTTTCAAGTCTTGAGAGAGAACCCGGCACAATTGTTAAGGAGGCAACTAAAGTGGAAAAAATGTTAATAAGCGGTATAGCTAAAGATAAGGATATTGCAAGAATTTCGATAATAGGACTTCCCGACAAGCCGGGTCTTGCATTCAAAGTATTCTCGAAAGTATCGGCAGCAAACATCAACGTAGATATAATTCTCCAGTCGGTTGGCAGAGATGGAACAAAGGACATCACTTTTACAGTAGCAAAGGGCAACGCAGAGGAAACAGAGCAGATTCTCAAAGCATATCTTGAGCCTATGGGTGTTAAAGAAGTTAAAGCTGATACTCATACAGCAAAAATTTCTATTGTTGGTGCAGGTATGGAGAGTCACGCCGGCGTAGCTACAAAAATGTTCGAGGCTCTCTATGACGCTCAAATCAATATTCAGATGATTTCTACAAGCGAAATTAAAGTTTCCGTTCTCATCGACGAGGACGACGCGGACAATGCTGTTAAGGCTATTCATCAGAAATTCTTTGATTAATGTGGGCTTTCTCGGGGGCTTTCTTGGGGATCCCTTTTTTGAAAAAAAGGGTTCCCCAAACCCCTCCCAAAAAACTTTTAATTAAATATATTTACTAAATATAATAGAAAACAAATCCGGCTGCGTACTTGTGCAGTCGGATTTGTTTAAGCGATAGGGAAATTAGTTAAAACATCAACAACCATAACAATTAAAGTTTTTTTG
>CACXHC010000282.1 GCA_902767285.1 uncultured Ruminococcus sp. | reverse complement strand
GCCGCCCCTGAAACCCTGCTTGGGGGCTGCCGCCCCCAAACCCCCGCCTTCTTTTTTTTGAAAAAAAAAGAAGCAAAAAAAACTTTAATTGTATAAGTTTTATGCGTTGATACTAACTTTTTATAAACTTAAACAAATTCGACTGCACAAGTATGCAGTCGGATTTGTTTCTATGTCTTATAATAAATATTGTTTCGCAGGTGTACATTCACGCACATAAGAGCCACTGTAATAATCATTAATATAGTTTTTCAAAATCAAGATGCTGCGAAAATCGAAGTTTAAAGCTTCAATTTTTCACAGCGTCTTACCCCTTCCCAAAAAAATTTAATTTTAAAAAATAGTTTTTGATAATCTTGTATTATTTCGAAAAAGATTGTATAATAAATATGTACTTATTAGAGAGGAGAGCTTCTATGATTGATTTAAATAGTAATGAAAATGTTTTGTTCGATTTGCGTAATGCTCCGCCCAACGTCAGCTCAAAAATCGAACCCCCGAATATATCTGTTGATGTTGTTTCTCAGCCTGATAATTCGTTTGTTGAACCGAATTATCAATATTATAAATCACCGGCAGAAATCGAAAAAGATAATATTCAGATGGCCGCTTCTGTTGGTGGAAAGCTAACTATAATGACGTTTGTGAGTATTTTTGTAGTAGCTATTGTTGTTATGGTAGTTGGATTTATCGCCGGAATAATGCGAGATACCCCCTCAGCTGAAACGCTCTATTTAGGATTTACGCCTATGGGATATTACTGTTATGATGCTTTGGCTCTTTCTATCCCGTTGTTTTTTTCATCCATGATTATGATGTCATCATCTAAAAAGAAATTTAAAATGAAAACAGAGGATTTCGTCCCATTCGATTACGTCAATCCCAAAAAACTTTTGACTATCGTAATATGCGGAATGTCAGTTTGTATGATTGCACAATATTTGGGTACTCTCATGTCGATTAGTTATAGTTTGATTGGTTTTGATATTGATGAGGCAACTGAACTGCATTTTGGGCCGACTAAGTTTGATTTTTTTATGAATGCTTTTTGTATTGCAGTTCTTCCGGCATTTTTTGAAGAATTAGCTTATCGAGGTGTCGTGCTGGGCGTACTGAAAAAGTTTGATAACACACTCGCAATTTTTGGAAGTTCGTATTTGTTTGCCATGCTTCATGGAAATATATCGCAGATTCCGTTTGCGTTTACATTGGGTGTCATGTTTGCATTTTTGCGAATTAAAACAAATTCTATGCTTCCGGGCATGATTCTGCATTTCGGAAATAATTTTATATCGGTAATTATTATGCACCTTTCGGAAAATGTAAGTTATGATTCAAGCTCTTATTTTGAAAGTGCGTTTGTTATTTTGACTATTGCATTGGCAATCGTGTGCTTTTACAAAATTTCGAAAAGTGATAAAGAGTTTTTTAAGATTAATGTTGGTAATTCAAGATTAACTTTTGGCGAAAAAATAAAAGTATTTTTCTCGTCTGCTTCGATAATAATTAGTACCCTGATTCTGATTATTGAAACAATAACAATGCTGTCATTTGTATAATGTATAATGGAAGAAACATTTTTTATGAATGAGGCACTAAGGCAGGCAAAAATCGCCGGAGCGTTGGGCGAAGTCCCCGTCGGGGCGGTTATAGTTAAAGATGGAGAAATTATCTCTGTGGGATATAATTGCAGAGAAACAAGTAAAAATGCACTCTGTCATGCCGAAATCGAAGCTATAAACTCCGCTTGTAAAACTCTTGGTGGTTGGAGATTATGGCAGTGCGAGTTGTATGTAACTCTTGAGCCTTGTCCCATGTGTGCCGGAGCAATAATAAATTCTCGTATTCCGAAAGTGATTTTCGGTGCATTCGATAAAAAAGCCGGTTCGTGCGGAAGTGTCGTGAATCTTTTCGATTTGCCTTATAACCACAAACCCGAAATCATAAGCGGAGTTTTGGAAAAAGAGTGTTCGGATATTCTGAAGGATTTTTTCAAAAATTTGCGTTCCAAAAAGGATAAGTAAAAATAAAATGGTGCTGTGAAAAATTGGCTTTCTTGGGAAAACCTTTTTTGAAAAAAAGGTTTTCCCAAACCCTTTCCAAAAAACTTTTTTAT
>CACXHC010000281.1 GCA_902767285.1 uncultured Ruminococcus sp. | reverse complement strand
GTTTATAGAAAAGTTAGTTGAACAACATAAAATTTATATAGTAAAAGTTTTTTTGCTTCTTTTTTTTCAAAAAAAGAAGAGAAAAAGAAAAACGGTTGCATAGAAAAGCCAACGACACCGCATAAAATTTATATAGTAAAAGTTTTTTTTGCTTCTTTTTTTTTCAAAAAAAAAGAAGAAGAAAAAAAGAAGATAAAAATACGCCAACGGTACGAGTATAACTATTGACAGGTGTCAAAAAGTGTGATAGTATAAATAAAGGCGTTGAGCAGGACTGACAAAGCAAAAAATCGGCTTGTACAGAGAGTTGTGAGTGGTGGAATCACGACAGCTGAGAGCTTATATCGGAACACCTGTGAGCCGATGGAAGAACGGTTTTTTTGACTTAGTAGAACTATCCGCTTGAATAGCGTTAAAAATTCCAAAAAAGAGAATCCAAAAACATTTGGATTAATTAGGGTGGTACCGCGGAAGTCAACTTTCGTCCCTTTCGAGAGATTGGGAAAAGTTGGCTTTTTTTGTTTTGGTGCGAAAAAATCAGAAATTGGAGGTAATTATGCAAATCACTAAAGAACTTGTTGCAAGAGTCGCTGAACTCAGCAGAATAAATCTCGATGAGAGCGAAACTCAGGAAATGCAAAATCAAATGAACGAAATCGTAAACTATATGGATACTCTTAATCAACTTGACACCAACAGCGTTGAACCGCTTTCTCATGTGTTCAACATCACAAATGTTATGAGAGATGATGTTGTTGAATCTTCGGTTGAGCGAGAAAAAATTCTGTCAAATGCTCCGGAACATACAGACGAAACTTTCGTTGTTCCGAAAACAGTCGAATAAGGAGGTCTATAATCTATGGATATTGTCAATATGACCGCACTTGAACTCGGCAAAGCTATAAAAAACGGCGAAATCTCCGCTGTTGAGGCGACAAGTGCTGTTCTTGATTCCGCCGAAAAAGCAAACGAAAGCATTAACGCATACATCACAATCTGCCGTGACGAAGCTCTCAAAAATGCCGAGGAAATCCAGAAAAAAATTACCGCCGGAGATTTAACTTCGCCTCTCGCCGGTGTTCCTATGGCTATAAAAGATAATATATGTACAAAAAATATTAAGACAACTTGTGCTTCTCGCATTTTGGGCGATTTCGCACCTATATACAACGCTACCGTTATGAACAAACTCGAATCCGCCGGAGTCGTTACCGTTGGTAAACTTAATATGGACGAGTTCGCTATGGGAAGTACTTCCGAAACTTCATACTACGGTGTAACAAAAAATCCGTGGGATTTAACAAAAGTTCCGGGAGGTTCGTCAGGTGGTGCGGCGGCGGCTGTTGCTGCTAAAATTTCTTCGGCGGCTCTCGGCTCTGATACGGGCGGTTCTATCCGTCAGCCTGCCTCATACTGCGGTGTTACGGGATTCAAACCCACTTACGGCACTGTTTCTCGATTTGGACTTATCGCTTACGCTTCATCTCTCGACCAAATAGGCCCCGTTGCCAAAGATGCTGCCGACTGTGCCGCTATTATGGACATCATCAGCGGTAAAGATAATTATGACGGTACTTCTCTCGATTTGCCGAAATCGAATTATCTTGAATCACTTACCGGCGATGTTAAAGGCTTGAAAATCGGTATTCCGAAAGAGTGCTACAATAATAAAGGTCTTGACAGCGAAGTCGCCGAAAAAACTAAAGCTGCCGCAAAAGTTCTTGAGGAACAAGGAGCAATTGTTGAGGAAATTTCTCTGCCGTTCATCGATTACGTTATACCGGCATATTATATAATCGCTACTGCCGAGGCAAGTTCTAATCTCTCCAGATTCGACGGCGTAAAATACGGATTCAGAGCAGACGAATACAAAGACTTAACCGATATGTACAACATGACAAGAAGTCTTGGTTTTGGCAAGGAAGTTAAAAAGAGAATTTTGCTTGGTACGTTCGTTCTTTCCAGCGGATATTATGATGCATACTATCTTAAGGCACTCAAAGTTAAGGCGATAATCAAAAAATCGTTTGACGAGATATTCTCAAAATATGACCTTATTCTCTGCCCGACAGCTCCTACGACTGCTCCGCAAATCGGCAAGAGTCTTAATGACCCGATGGCGATGTATCTTTCGGATATATTCACTGTTTCGGTAAATATTGCCGGATTGCCGGGAATTTCGGTTCCGTGCGGATTTGACTCGAACAATATGCCTGTCGGAGTACAGCTTATCGGTGCGGCGTTGAGTGATTCTAAAGTTCTCAATGCGGCGTATGCTTATCAGCAGGCAACTGCTTTTCATAAAGAATTTCCGGAGGTGAAATAATATGGAGTGGGAAATTGTAATGGGTCTGGAAGTTCATGTGGAGCTTGCAACCAAAACAAAAATATTCTGTTCTTGTACAACCGAGTTCGGCGGAAAACCTAATACGCATTGTTGCCCCATTTGTACAGGTATGCCCGGAACTCTGCCCGTGCTTAACAAAAAAGTGCTTGAATATGCCGTTAGAGCAGGTCTTGCCCTCAACTGCGATATAACAAGATATAATAAATTCGACCGTAAAAACTATTTTTATCCCGACCTTCCAAAAGCATATCAAATATCACAGCTTTATTTGCCGTTTGCCAGAAACGGTCATGTTGATTTGGAAACCGAGTCGGGCAGAAATGTAACTGTTCGTATTCACGAGATTCACATGGAAGAGGACGCAGGAAAACTCGTTCACTCGCTTTTTGGTGATAAAACATATCCCGATTACAACAGATGTGGAGTTCCGCTTATCGAGATAGTTTCCGAACCAGATTTCAGAGAGAGCGAAGAAGTTATCGCTTATCTCAACAAGCTGAAAACTACTCTCGAATATCTCGGAATTTCGGACTGCAAAATGGAAGAAGGATCTATGAGAGCCGATGTCAATCTTTCGGTACGCAAAAAAGGCAGCACGGAATTTGGCACTCGTACCGAGATGAAGAACATCAACTCGCTTAAATCTATTGAGAGAGCGATTGCGTTTGAATCGAAAAGACAAATCGAAATTCTTGAAAACGGCGGAGAGATAATTCAGGAAACTCGCCGTTGGGACGAGAACAAAGAAAAGACATTCTCAATGCGTTCGAAAGAAAATGCCAACGATTATCGCTACTTCCCCGAACCCGATATTCCTCCGATAAGCATAACCGAAGATGAGATAAATTACTATAACTCCATCAGACCCGAATTTGCAGAAGAAAAAGTTGTCAGATACATGAGCGAATACGGAATGACAAAAAAAGATGCTCAAATTATAGTATCATCGAAATATCTCGCAAAATTGTTTGAGGAAACAGTAGAAAAATGCGGTGACCCATCGGAAGTTCGTTATTGGATGATGATGCAGGTTCTTTACTTTATGAATGAGCGTAATGTTCAGCCCGAAAATATAACTCTTTCATCTGATAAATTCGCACAATTTGTAAAGATTGTCAAAGATGGCAGGATCAACAAGCAGATTGGTAAAAAAGTATTTGAGGTTATGTTCTTTGGCGATGAGTCGTTTGACGTTGAAAAATATATCAAGGAAAATAATCTTGAACAGGTAGAAGATACAACTCTTATTGCTCAAACTGTTGAACAGGTTATAAATGATAACCCGAAAGCAGTTGCACAATACAAGAGCGGTCAAAAGAAAATTGCGGGATTCTTCATTGGTCAGGTTATGAAAAAGCTCGGCGGAAAAGCAAACCCGGGTACAGTTGGAAAAGCTGTCAATGAAGCTCTCGAAAAATTATTATAAGGAGAGAAAAATAATATGGAATTTTTGAATCACGAAAAAAGAGTTGACACGTCCGATATTGCCTATGTTGTTGAAGGTTTCAAAAACGGAACTGTAAAAGACGGCGACAGCGTTCAGCTCAAGGGTACTATTTATCGTATAAAAGATATGAAGGGCTTTGCGTTTGTTAACATTCGCAGTTCAAGAATTGTCTTTCAATGCGTTTGGGAAGAGGCAAACAGCAATCTCACACTCGAAAAATTCAAGGATTTTAGCTGTGAAGAGTGCGTTGTTATAGACGGAATTGTTGTTGCAGAAGAAAGAAGCCGTCTTGGATTTGACATTCGCATTGTTGACATGAACCGCATTTCGGGAAAGGCTGCTCCCCTGCCCGTAGAAGTCAGCAACGACCGCAAAATTGAAAGCCTCCAGCTCAACACACTTCTTGACAACCGTGTTGTAGATTTAAGAAATCAGAAAATTCGTGCTATAATGAGAATCTGCGATGGCGTTATGTTTGCCTTCCGTGATTTCTTGAGAAGTGAAGGATTTGTTGAATTTGTACCTCCGAAAATGGTTGCAGCAGGTGCCGAGGGCGGTGCAGATATGTTCGAAGTTGACTATTTCGGAAAAAAAGCATATCTCAATCAAAGTCCCCAGATGTACAAACAAATCATGGTAGGCGTATTCCAAAAAGCATATACCGTAGGCCCTGTTTTCAGAGCAGAGAAATTCAGCACAAACAGACATATTAACGAGTTCCAAGGTCTTGATTTGGAGATGGGATTCATTGATTCGTTTGAAGATTTGATGGAACTCGAAGCAAGAATGTTCCAGCATATGTTCAAGATACTCAACGAGCAGTATTCTGCGGAATTGGCACTTTTTGTTCCCAACAAGAAAAAGCAGAACACCGAAGGAGCAAAAACACTTGTTGACGAAAACGGCAAACTCCCCAAACTTACCCGATTCCCGAAAATCAAGTTCATGGACGCAAAGAAATTGTTTGCAGAGAATCACCCCGGCGAAGTTGGAGCAAAGGCACTCAACGAGCCTGATTTCGCTCCCGAAGAAGAGAAGTGGCTCGGCGAATATTTCAATAAGGAATACGGCTGTCCGATAGTATTTGTTACTCACTACCCCACAAACAAAAGACCGTTCTATGCTATGGACGACCCCGAGAACGACAAACTCACACTCAGTTTTGATATGCTCCTCAACGGACTCGAAGTTACAACCGGCGGTCAGCGTATCCACGATTACGAAATGCAGCTCGCAAAGATGAAAGCAAGAGGCATGGACATCGACCAGTTCGAAGATTACCTCACCATGCACAAATACGGCATGCCTCCTCATGGCGGTATGGGACTCGGCATGGAAAGAATCGTGCAAAACCTCCTCGGTCTTAAAACCATCAAAGAGGCTACCGCCTTCCCCCGTGACCGCGATCGCCTTAACCCATAACTTTATCGGGGGCTGCCGCCCCCGAACCCCTGCCTTCTTTTTTTTGAAAAAAAAAGAAGCAAAAAAAACTTTTACTATATAAATTTTAGGTG